>JAYYEE010000245.1:0-6241 GCA_036160175.1 Planctomycetota bacterium | reverse complement strand
GATCCCGTTGATCGAGAACCACCAGAACGCCGACGGGACCGTCACTTTGCCCGAGGTGCTGCGGCCTTACTTCGGCGGCCGCGAGGTCATCGGGGCGCCGGTCTTCTAGCCGGTTCGCCTCAGCGTTGCGGCGTCGGCGCTACTGCCCGCCGCCAAAGATGCTGCCCGGGTTGCCGTTCCCGCTGCCGAAGAACTGCGAGAAGTTGAAGCCCGGGGGGAGCTGCGTCGGGACCTGGCCGCCGCCGGGGATCGCGCCGCCGCGGCCGCCGCCGCCGCCGCCGCCTGGCTTGCTGCCGATCGCAGGTCGGCCGTTGCCTTTGCCGCCGCCGTCGCGTTTGCCGCCGCCGCCCTTGCCGTCGCCGCGGCCCATCATGGCTAGGTTCGCGTCCTTGCCGAGGCCGCCAGGGCCTGCGGGGCCAGCGGGCCCTTCGGAGCCCTCAGGCCCTTCCCCGGCGCCTTCCGGCGGCGGCGGCGGCAGGACGGGGACGCGCGCGTTCTCGGCTTGCAGGATGTTCTCCAAGCGCTTGGGCAGCACGAAGTGGCGCACGTACTTCTTCTCAGCGCCCTCGAAGTCGTCGATCTCGACGTCGCTGACGACGTTGCGGCTGCTGCGCTTGCGCTCGATCGTGAACTCGATCTTGATCCGCTTAGGAAGCCGGTCCTCTTCGGCGCTGTCCCACTCGAAGAGCTCCTCGGCCTCCCAGCCGAGCGTGTCGTAGTAGCGGACCCGGAAGGACTTCACCCGGTCGTGGACCAGCTGAAACGTCCCCTGATCGCCTTGCGTCAGCAGGTCGTCATCGATCATGGGGTCCTCGCGGCGCCAGAGCTCGAACACATCGCGGAAGCGCGGGTTGGGCTTGAACACGTAGCCGACCTCGCAAATGGTCGTCTTGTGCGCGTTGCTGTCGAGGTCGAGCACGGTGCCGACCGAGTCGGTCGTCGTGAGGAAGTGGATGCGGTCCGCGTCCCGGCCGTTGACGTCTGCTTGCTCGCCGCGGAACACGGCGTTGTTGCGCACGTTGTAGGTCCACAGCCCGCGCAGATCGCGCTCGATCATGTTGAGGATGCGGGGGCCCGCCTCGCTGGACTCCGAGAGGTCGTCGACGACGTCGCGCGCGTTCAGCATGACGTGGAAGGTCGTGCCGACGGTCAACATCACGGTCGCGGTGATGCCGATGGCCAAGAGGACCTCGATCAGCGTGAAGCCCGCCGCGCTGCGGCGCGCGTCCATGTTGGTGGTCGTCATGCTCTCGGTCACTCCTTGTTCTCGCCTGTTCCGCCCAGCGCCGGCGACCCGCCCGCTGGGTCTGCGCCGTCGGTGTTGGCCTGCTGCAGCGCGCTGGCGTCCTCGGGGGTCAGCCCAGAGATCGCGAGCGTCGAGACCCGGCTCTTGATCAGCAGGATCTCCTGCTGGCCCTCGAAGTCCGGGTCGAACTTCGGGAAGTATACCAGGACCGCGCACTCCTCGAAGTCATCTGGGCTCGGCGGCGTCTCCAGGAGCCGCTCGTTGATGTCGTCGAGCTGTTGATCCTCGTATTCCTGGGCCGACAAGCCCAGCTCGCGCGCGCGGCGCATGTCCTCTCGGTTGCGGTCCCAGGCGACCTTGTCTTGGGCCTCGCTGTCGTCGCCGGCCGCCTCGTTGGCGACCTCGCCTTCGGCGTTGGCCACCGCGGTCTCGCCCAGCACGATCTTGTAGGAGAAGCCGTCGTATCTCTCGATCGGCAGCACCGTGCCGGACTCAGGCGGGACCTCGTGGGCGCCCGCCTGCAGCGTCGACAGCTTCTCCTCCGCGATCTCGCGGGCGAGGCGCCAGTTTCGCGCGCGGGTCGCGTCGATGAGCGAGTTGCTGCGGATGCCGATGAACGTGATCGTCACCGTCGCGACGATCAGCATCGCGACGAGGGCCTCGATCAGCAGCATGCCGCGTTCGTCGCTCCGATCGGAGGTGTGAGGGCTCATCGGAATGCCCCCTCGGTGACGCGCTCGGGGCGCAGCAACTCTCCGTCCTCGGACTTGAGCGTCTCGACCTTCCCGGTCAGCCCGCGGATCGACAACGACCAGACGAAGTCCCGATCACTCTTCAGCGTCAGCGCGAGCACTTGGTCGGCGGTGAAGCCGTATTCGTCGTAGCTGACGCGGTAGAGCCCCTTCTCGACGAGGCCCGTCGTTGGGTCGCCGGCGCCGGCGAAGACGACGTCCGTGTCGAGGTCGATCCCGTCCTTGCTCTCGTCCGGGACCTCTTCGTCCTTGTAGACGATCTGGTCGGTGGTCAGGCGCTCCTCCGGGGGCCAGATGATCCGGTAGCGACCCTTGTCGAGGTCGAATTCCATCTCCATGCGCTTGGCCTGGATGCGCGCCTCAGACCGGATCGTCTGCAGCCAAGTCAGGATCTTCTTGCCCGAACCGTCGAGGCGGGCAGAGGGCACGAGCCCGTACAGGTTGGGCGCGATGATGGCCATGCTGAGGGCGATCAGCGCGACGGCTACGAGCACCTCGATCAACGAGAAGCCGCGCTCGCGGCTGCGCGCCGCGCAGGCGTACTCTCGTGCGCGCGGCACCTGCATACGCGGCGCGGCCGACACCTTGATTAGCTGTCCTCGCGCTCGGACTTGTTAGAGATGTCGTCGTCCGTCTCCGGCTGCTTGTCCGGGCCGCAGCTGATGACCTCGAAGTCACGCGGCGAGTCGCCTGGGATCAGCTCGTACGGCGTGCCCCACGGATCGAGCGGCAGCGACTCGAGCTCGCTGCGACCCTTCTCGTCCTTCTCAGCGAGCTCTTCGAGCGTCTCTGGCAAGGTGCCGTTCTTGCTGTAGTACGAACGCACCGAGTCCGCGATCATCGTGCAGTTGGTCTTAGCCGTGGTCTCGCGGGCTTCGTCACTGGCGCCCATCACGTTGCGGGCGACGAGGGTCGCGAGCAGACCGAGGATCACGATCACCACCATGATCTCGACCAGGGTGAAGCCGCTCTCGGAAGAGGTGGCGGGGACGGAGCGCTTGGATTGGGTGTTCGCGTTCATGATCAGGTGTCGGCAGTTTAGCAGGTGATGGCCAGATTCCGTCCATTGGACGACGTGCTGTGGCCGTTCTTCCGACGATTCTGGGCTTGGCTCGCGCCGGTGCTACCGGGGTTAGCGCACGAGCCGCTGGAAGCGGTAGTAGGTCTCCAGAGACAGGGTCGCGAGGGCCGTTGCCCCGACGCGGCCGCTCAGCTCGCTCCAGACGCTGATCGGGTCCCACGATCCCTTGGCGGGCCCGGTCTTGCGCTGGCCCGAGGTCAACGCGGCGCTGAGCCGCGGCGCCCAGGCCTGCCACGCGTCGCCCCCGGTCTGGTAGAGCGCGAGGCTCGCCCAATACCAGGCGTAGAGGTCGATGTTGCCGGCGTCGGGCGTCCAGTTTGGCGGGCAGGTGTTGAGCAGCGCCGCGGCCTTCTGCATGACGGGGTGGTCGGCGGGCTTCTGTCCGAGCATGAAGCGCGCGAACAGGCCGGCGCCGGTCAGCGCCTCGTTCTTCTTGATCGGGAACTTGGAGGCGTGCATGCCGGGCATGCGCGAGGACCGCTCGCCGCGCGTGGTGTAGCCGTGTCGACCGGTCTCGGGGTCGGTCACTTGCTCGTAGTAGGCGGCGGCCAGCTTGAGGGCGTCCTGGTTGACCTCAAGGTCGAAGTCCCGGCCGGCGCAGTAGGCCATCACGCACCAGGTCGTGACCGAGGTGTCGTTGTCGCCGTCGCGCGGCTGATAGCGCCAGACGCCGAAGGGGTTTCGGTGCCGTTCGAGGTAGTTGAGTGCGCGCTGGGCGCGGCTCTTGAGCATGCGGGCCTTGGACAGCCCGTAGGCCTCGCACAGCGCCCAGGTCGCGATCGCGTGGCTGTAGATGAAGTCGTGCGACTGGGCCGTGCCGATCAAGCCGGTCTGCTCGTCCTGCTGGCGGACGAGCCAGCGCACGCCTGCCCGGACCTCGTCCCTGTAGGGGCCATAGCGCGACGTGTTGCCGGCGCCTAGGAACGCGAGCACGGCTAGCCCCGTCGCGCCGACGTCGTGGACCGCGCTGCCGGCCCCTGCCGTCTCGGCGGCTGCGTCGCCGTCGTGCTTCATGAAGCCGTCACAGTCCCAGCGGCCGTCCTCGTCTTGGTGCGCGGCCAGCCACGCGAGGCCCCGCTCGACGGCAGCCTGATCCGTCGGACCGCCGGCTAGAGCGTGTTCGATAGTCGGCGCGCCACCCTCACAGGCTGCGAAGAGTGCGAGGCTGAGCGCCGTGAGGAGGTGGTTCTTCATGAGGCTGGATGATCGGTTCGAGCGCGCCTCGCTGGACGGTTTTGCCGCAGCCGTGGCGCTCGAGAATCCTGGACGCGATGATGGTAGCCATGCGCACGCTCAGATGCTTGTTGGTCAGCGTCAGTATGTTCGCGGGCCTCGCCGCCCAGAAGGTGCTGACCCCGGAGCTCCTCAACACCCTCGCCCGCGTCGGGAGCCTGACGTTGGCTCCCGACGCCAAGCACCTGCTGTTTACCGTCAGCACGCCGGACCTCGCCGCCAACAAAGGCCTGACCGAGCTGTTCTTGTTGAACCTCACGGAGCCAGGCCGCGCGCCTCAGAAGGTCGGCGTCGGTCGCTCGCCCCAGTGGCTCGGTGGCGGCGTCGAGTTCGCGTGGATCGACCAGCAAGGCATCAAGGTCCGCCACCTCTACGAGGACGGCCCGGACCGCACGATCGCGCTCGACGGACCCGTCGCCAACCTGCACGTCTCGCCGCGGGGCGACCGGTTCTCGTTCACGCGGCGCGTCCAGCTCGAGGAGCGCGTCACCGACCGCTACCAGGACTTGCCGGAGGCCAACGCTCGCGCCTATGACGACCTCCTGATCCGGCACTGGGATCACTGGCACGACGGCACCTTCAGCCACCTCTTCGTGCAGCCCATCACCGCCAAGGCGGCGCAGGACTTGATGGAGGAGGAGAAGGTCCACACCCCGCTGCAGCCGTTCGGCGGGGCCGAGCAGATCGCGTGGTCGCCGGACGGTAAAGAACTCTGCTACACCGCGCGGCGCGTGCCCGACCCCGAGGCCAGCACGGACTCCAGCCTGTGGACGGTCTCGGCTGACGGGGGCGCGCACAAGAACCTCACCGAGGGCATGCCCGGCTACGACCAAGAGCCGCGCTACTCGCCGGACGGTCGGTGGATCGCCTTCTCCAGCATGGAGCGGGCGGGCTTCGAGGCCGACCGCGTCCGGCTGTTCCTGCATGACCGCGAGAGCGGCCGCAACGCCGAGCTGCTCCCGGACTTCGACGCCTCGCCCCACGACGTCACTTGGTCGGCGGACAGCAAGCGCCTGTTCTTCACGGTCGACGTCGAAGGCACGACGCAGATCTACTCGACGCCGATCGACGGCGCCGCGGCGGCGGCGGTCACCGCAGGGCGGCATCGTCTGTCGGGCCTCCAGCTGACGCCCGACGCTGCCACTATCTACTGCATGCGCACGACGACGGAGCGTGCCGCCGAGGTCGTCAAGGTCGACGTCGCGACCGGGATGATCACGGCGGTCACGAACGTCAACGGCGCCGCGTATGCCGGCCTGGATCTGCCGCAGGTCGACGCCGAGTGGTTCGAGGCGACCGACGGCGAGAAGATCCACGCCTGGGTCATCAAGCCGCCGAACTTCGACCCGAGCAAGGAGTACCCGATGCTGCTCTACTGCCAGGGCGGCCCCC
The DNA here is from genome assembly GCA_036160175.1 of Planctomycetota bacterium. Lineage (GTDB taxonomy): Bacteria > Planctomycetota > UBA1135 > UBA1135 > UBA2386. Next base: position 537 of record JAYYEE010000245.1, on the reverse strand, counting down.
AGTCGATGGTCGGGCAGTGGTTCAGCTACCGGTGGAACTTCCACCTGATGGCGGCGAAGGGCTACGTGGTCGCGGCGGTCAACCGGCGCGGTCTGCCGGGCTTTGGCCAGGCCTGGAACGATCAGATCAGCGGCGACTGGGGCGGCCAGGCGATGGCCGACCTGTTGACCGTCTGCGACGCCGTCAAGGCGCGGGACTACGTCGACGAGGACCGCGTCGGCGCGGTCGGCGCCTCGTTCGGCGGCTACTCGGTCTACTGGCTGATGGGCAACGGCGGCGACCGGTTCGCGTGCATGATCTCGCACTGCGGGGTGTTCAACCTCGAGTCGATGTACCTCGCGACCGAGGAGCTGTTCTTCGTCAACTGGGACCTCGGCGGGCCGTTCTGGATCTCGCCGGAGGTCGCCGACACCTACCGCAAATTCTCGCCGCACCGATACGTGCAGAACTGGAAGACGCCGCTGCTAGTCATCCACGGCGAGCGCGACTATCGGGTGCCTTACGATCAGGGGTTGCAGGCGTTCACCGCGGCGCAGA
>JAYYEE010000244.1:0-4237 GCA_036160175.1 Planctomycetota bacterium | reverse complement strand
CGAAGCGCAGGACAAGAAGGCTAACGAGGGCTTCAACGCGCTGACCGGAGCTTGGACCGACATGTTCAAGGCCGGCGTCGTCGACCCGTGCAAGGTCGTTCGCTCGGCCCTTCAAAACGCGGCGAGCATCTCGGGCCTGATGCTGACGACCAACACCATGGTCACCAGCATCGAGGACGACAAGACCGCGGTCGACGGCAGCACCAGCTAGGCTGCCCCTCGCCCCCCCCGCGGCGCGCGCCGCGGGGCGGCCCCCTGATCGTTCGCTCCGTTCGCCCGACGCCGCATGAGTTCCAAGCGCGACTACTACGAGATCCTCGGCGTCGACCGCTCGGCGAACGAGGACGCGATCAAGAAGGCCTACCGCAAGCTCGCGATCGCCAACCACCCGGATAAGAACCCGGGCGACGAGGCCGCAGAGCGCCGCTTCAAGGAAGCCGCAGAGGCCTACGCGGTGCTCAGCGACGCCGAGAAGAAGCAGCGCTACGACCAGTTCGGCCACGCCGGCGTCGACGGCGCGGGCGGCGGCGGACCAGGCTTCGCGTCCGCTGAGGACATCTTCTCTGCGTTCGGCGACATGTTCGGCGGCGGCGGCGGCGGCGGCGGCTTCTTTGACCAGCTGTTCGGCGGTGGCGGCGGCCGCCGCGGCCGCGGTCGCCGCGGCGCCAGCCTCAAAGTCGACCTCGAGTTGACCCTCGAAGAGGTCGCGACCGGCGTCAAGAAGACGATCGAGCTGAAGCGCTCGGAGGCATGCGGCACCTGCGGAGGCAGCGGCGCCAAGCCCGGCACCAAGAAGAAGGTCTGCCAGACCTGCGAGGGCCACGGACAGGTCATCCGCAGCCAAGGGTTCTTTCAGGTGCGGCAAACCTGCCCCACGTGCCAAGGCGAAGGCGAGCGCATCGAGACGCCTTGCGGCAAGTGCAAGGGGCGCGGCGCGGTCCCGAAGACCTCGCCGGTCAACATCACCATCCCCGCCGGCATCGAGAACGGCCACGCCGAGCGGATCCCCGGGCAAGGAGAGCCCGGCGAAGGGGGCGCGCCGCCTGGCGACCTGATCGTCGTGCTGCACGTCCAAGAGCACCCCGTCTTCACCCGCTACGGCGACGACCTGCTGATGCAGACGCGGATCTCGTTCCACCAAGCTGTCGTCGGCGACGAGGTCGAGATCCCGACGATCACCGGCGAAGAGGTGAAGATGAAGATCCCGGCCGGCACCCAGCCAGGCGAGCGCCTGCGCGTGCGCAGCCACGGCCTGTCACGCCCTGACGGCTACGGCCGCGGCAACCTGGTCGTGCAGATCCAGGTCGATGTGCCGAACAAGATCACCGCGGAACAACGCGAGCTGCTCGACAAGTTCGACGAGCTCGAGACCGGCAAGAAGCCCAAGAAGGACCAGAAGAAGACCATCTTCGAGAAGGTGAAAGACATCTTCTCGTGAGCGCGCAGGAGCCCGAAGTGAGCGAACCAACCGAAGATCCAAAGGACCTCGAGGCGGAGACCGTGGACGCAGCCGCGTCGGACGTGGGCGGCGAGCCGGCGTCCGAGGCGACCTCGCAAGCACAGGACGAGCAGAGCAAGCTGCGCGAAGAGCGCGACCAGCTCGAGCAGAAGCTGCAACGCGCGATGGCCGACACCCAGAATATCCTGCGTCGCCAGCGCCAAGAGCTCGAGGACGGCCGCCGCCGCACGCTTGAGGCGCTCACGCAAGAGCTGCTGCCGGTGCTCGACACCTTCGGGCTGGCGCTGCAATCCTACGACGGGGAAGCGGCCGACGGATCAGCGGCCGGCGAGGCCGGCGACGTCGACGCGCTCGTCGAGGGGGTGCGCATGGTGCGGACGATGTTCAGCGGCGCGCTCGAGCGCCACGGCCTCAAGGAGATCCCCGCCGAAGGCCAGCCCTTCGACCCGTCGCGGCACGAAGCGCTCGGCAAGGAGCCCAACGCCGACGTCCCGGAGAACCAAGTCCTGCGCGTCATGCAGACCGGCTACATGCTCGGCGACCACGTCGTGCGCCACAGCAAGGTGATCGTCGCGGGCCCGCAGCCGAGCGGCGACGGCGAGGAGTAGCGCGGTGCCGACCTACGACTACGTCTGCAAGGCCTGCGGCCACCGCTTCGAGGAGTTCCAAAGCATGAGCGCGGACCCGCTGAAGAAGTGCCCGCAGTGCCACAAGAACAAGCTCGAGCGGCTGATCGGCACGGGCGCAGGCGTGATCTTCAAGGGCTCGGGCTTCTACGAGACCGACTACCGCGGCGACAGCTACGCCCAAGACGCCAAGAAGGACGCCGAGGCGAGCGAGCCCGAGTCCTCAAGCTCGAAAGACGACGCCGCGAAGAGCAGCGGCGACGCGTCGAAGGGCGACGACTAGGTCGCCGCATCGGGCCGCGGCCGGCGCCTAGTGGCCGCCGCCGCCCGCGAGCTCGACCGGCTTGTAGCCGCCGCGCGAGCGGAAGTAGAGCGCGATCGCGCCGAACGCGAGGAACAGCACGATCGGGAAGCGCGCGGCGAACATCAGGCCGTCACGACCCGCCTTCACCTTGCTGTCCTCATAGACCGCGGCCTGCTTAACCTGGTCAGCCTCGGGCAGCGAGCCGAGGTGCGCAGCCGCCTTCTCCGGGACGATCGTCTCGAAGGACATCCACAGGACGTCCTTCGTCTCGGTCGCCGCCGTTGCGAGCGCCGGCGCCTCCTGCGCGACCGTGGCCTGGATCGACTGGTCGAACGCAGAGCCGAGGATCGGCGTGCCGATGATCCCGACGGACAGGAGCCCGACGGCCGAGACCGTGTTCAGCGTCAGCGCGCCGCCCTGCGGATACCGCTCGGAGGTGAACCCGAGCACGCACGGCCAGTAGTAGGCCTGGCCGCAAGCGTAGAGCGCGAACGCGATGAAGATCGCGACGCCTGCGGTCGTCGAGAGCCACATCAGGCCGACCGCGGACAGCACCCCGCTGAAGCACAGCATGGCGGGCGGGCTCGCGAACTTAAGGATGCTGCCTGCGAACATGCGCAGCACGAGCATGATCGACGCCGAGAACACCAGCGCCATGGCCGGGTTGAGCTCGTAGCCGGTGAGCACGGGCGCCATCAGCCCTTGGATCCACGCGTCGGTGCCCAGCTCGGTCGTCGCGAGCGGGATCATCAACAAGCACATCAGGAAGAACAGCGGCTGGCCGAGGCTCTTCACCGCCGCGCCGAAGGCGCCGCCGATGACGAGGCCGGCGACGACGCTGTAGGTAAACCACGCATCAGGCGGCGTGGACCCGCTCAGCGTGAAGACCTGGTTGCCGATCTCGTAGACCATCAGGCCGCTGGCGAGGAACGCCGTCAGGAAGCCGACCTGGCGCAGCATCTCCTGGAACGGCACGCCCGCCTGGACGCGCTCGTCGACCGGGAAGCGGCACGGCAAGAACATCAGCACGTAGGGCACGGCAGGGACCAGGATCCACAGCGCGTGGGTGCTCCAGCTGAGCGGGCCAAAGGCCGCGTCGCTGCCGAGGATCATCAGCGTGCCGAGCACGAGGCCTGCTGGCCAAGAGGCGTGCAGGATCGCCAGCCACTTGGTCTTTTCTTTGGGATAGACCGCGGCGCAGACCGGGTTGATCACCGCCTCGACGATGCCGTGGCCCAGGCCCGCGCACAGCGCCGAGATGTAGAGCATGTCGTAGCTGCTCGCGAACGCGGTGCCGACGCCGGAGATCGCCTGCAGCGCGAAGGCGCCGAACATCGGCAGCTTGTAGCCGGTCCGGTCCACCACCAGGCTGAACAGGATCATCGTCACCGCGATCGGCCACAGCGACGCGCCGAAGACCTGCCCGATCTGCGTCTGCGTCAGGCCGAACTCGGCGCCGTATTCGCCGCCTTTGGCGACGCGGAACGCGAAGCCGACGCCGGCGGCGGTGAGAGAGAGGAAGCTGGCCCAGAAGAGCAGGCGCTTCTCGCGCTCGCTCAGCGGCTGGGTGGACGAAGGGTCGGTCACGTGAGGGCTCCGTTCGACGAGAGAGAGGGCGAAACCACGGCGCCTGCAACCGGCGACAGAGCCGGCGCGCAGCGGTCACGGCCTATGCAACCGGAACCGACGCCCAGACGCGAGCCTGCGCCCGACAACTCTCCGCGACCGCTACGATTTGGCCGGATCTCGCAGGCGCTCAGTCGGCGAGCGCGTCGGCGTTCCAGGTCGCGATCCGCACCCCGTTCTGGAAGGCGTCGAGCGCTGCGACGCCGCCGTACGGCAGGTTCA
>JAYYEE010000243.1:0-3258 GCA_036160175.1 Planctomycetota bacterium | reverse complement strand
ATCGACATCGCGGCCGAGGGGTTCAACGCCGGGCAGTTCGGTCTCAGCGACGCGGACGTCCACGCGCGCCTGCACGGGGTGCGGGCAGACGGGACGGTCGTCGAGGGGATGGTCGCGATCCGCGAGGCGTGGTCGGCAGCTGGCTTGGGCTGGGTGATGGCGCCGACCGGGTGGCCCGTGCTGCGGTGGATCGCGGACTTGGGGTATCTCGTGTTCGCGAAGTATCGGGTGCCGCTCGGGCGCCTGTTTGGCCGGCGCTGCGCGGCCGGAAAATGCGCGGTGCCGCGGCGCTAGGCGCTGAGGTCGCGCCGTCGGCAGGCGCCGGATGGTCCGCGGCGCTCATCAGCGGCTGGCGGGCCGGTGCGCGCTCGCTAGGCGAGCGCTCGATCGATGCCCTTGTAGTCGGCGCCGACGATGGGCGCGCCGCCGTCGATGACCGTGACCGGGATCGACATCAGGCCCAGCTCGACGAGGTCGTCGCGGGCCGCGTCGTCGTTGTGGATGTCTTTGACCTCGAACTCGAGGCCCTTGCCGGTGAGGTAGTCCTTCACCTGCGTGCACGCGCCTCAACCAGCGCCGCTGTAGACGACGATCTTCTTTTGCTCGCTCATGCGACCAACGTAACCGCGCCGCCGAAGCTGACAAGGCCACCTGGTCGAACGCGCCCGCGGTCGCGGCTGCCGCTATAACGGAGGACGTGAACCGCCCCGAATCTGAGCCTGCGATCCATCCGGTCCTGTCCGCGGTTACGCGCAGCGGGCGGGTCGAGTCTTGGCACCGGGGCGCGGTCGCGGTCGTGCATGAAGGCGAGCTCGTGCTGTCGCTCGGCGACGTCCGCGCTCCGGTCTACGCGCGCTCCGCGGTCAAGCCTATGCAGGCGCTGCCGCTGCTCGAGCGCGGCGTGCACAGGCGGTTGGGGTTGCCGGTCGAGGAGCTTGCGGTGCTGTGCGCGAGCCACGACGGCGCCGCGGCGCATGTCGGCGCTGTGCGGTCGTTCTTGGCGCGCGGTGGGCTGGACGAGGCGCTGCTGCGGTGCGGCCCGCACGCGCCCTTCGCCAAGGACGCGCGGCTCGAGCTCTTGCGTCGCGGCGAACACCCGCTGCGGGTGCACAACAACTGCAGCGGCAAGCACACCGGCTTCCTCTACCTCGCGCAGGCGTGCGGCGACGACCTCGAAGACTATCTCCAGCCGCACAGTGCGGCGCAGCTAGAGGTGAACCGCGCCGTCGCAGAGATGGCTGGCCTCGACGCGCCGCTGCCGACCGGCTTGGACGGCTGCGGGGCGCCGACCTTGCTGATGTCGTTGGACGCGATGGCGCGCGCCTTTTGCCGTTTTGCGAACCACGACCGCCTCTCCTCCGTTCGATCCGAGGCATGCCGGACTGTCCTCGAAGCTGTCGGCGCCGCGCCCGAGCTGCTCGCCGGCGAGCAGCGGCTGTGCACGGCGCTCGTGCGCCAGTGGCCGGGCCGCGCCTTCGCGAAGAACGGCGCGGAGGGGGTCTACGTCATGTCTTTGATGCCCGACCCTGCCCGCGACAGGCTGCGGGGCGCGCTCGGCGTGGCGGTCAAGGTGGACGACGGCGCCGAGCGGGGCTACCAGCCCGTCGTCGTGGATCTGCTGCGGTGGCTCGGAGCGTTCTCGACCGACGAGGTGCCAGCGCCGCTGCAGCGGTTCTGGCGCGTGCCGGTGGCCAACACGCAGAAGCAGCAGGTCGGCGAGGTCTGCAGCGTCGTCGACTGGGGGAGCCTATGAAGCGCGTCGAGTGCGTCCCGCGGCTCCCGCCGCGCGCCTCCGACGCGCACAAGGGCGACCTCGGCCGAGTCTTGGTGCTCGCGGGCAGCGCGAGCATGCTCGGCGCGGCGGTGCTCTGCGCGCGCGCCGTGATGCGCGGGGGCGCGGGCTTGGTGCGGGTCGGGCTGCCCGGCGAGCTCGTGTCGCTGCTGCCGCTCGCGGTGCCTGAGGCGATCACGAGCGATCGAAGCTGGCCGCAGCTGCGCCCGCACGCCGAAGGGGCCGACGCCCTCGTCGTCGGTCCGGGCTTGACCTCGGCAGCCAGCACGCGCGCGCTCACCGACCAGGTGCTGGGCGCGGCGACCGCGCCCGTCGTGCTCGACGCCGACGCGCTCAACGTGCTCGCGCCGCTGGAGGCCGCGCTGCCGCGCGGCGACGTCGTGTTGACGCCGCACCCGGGCGAGGCGGCGCGGTTGCTCGGCGTGACCTCGCGCGAGGTGCAGGCGGACCGAATCGGCGCGATCACCGAGCTGTGCGCTCGCAGCGGCGCCGTGGTGGCGCTCAAGGGCGAACGCACGTTGGTCGCGGACGGCGAGCGCCTGTTCGAGAATCACACCGGCAACGCCGGCATGGCGACCGCAGGCGCCGGCGACGTGCTGAGCGGTCTGCTCGGCGCGCTGCTCGCGCGCGGCATGCAGCCTTTTGACGCCGCGTGCCTCGCGGCGCACGCCCACGGCGTCGCTGGAGACCTCGCCCGCGACGCGCGCGGGATCGACGGCGTGGTGGCCTCAGACCTCTGTGACCGACTCGGAGAAGCGCTGGCATGACCCGACCCGTCCTCGCGACTTCGTTTTCGTTGGTGCTTACGCAGCTCGCCGCCACGGCGCAGGCCGACGCGGGCTATGACCCGTCGGTCGCCTGCGCGGCGATCTCGGCGCGCGCAGACCGCGGGGAGCTGACGGTCGCGGTCGCGCTGCGCGTGCTCGGCAGCGACCGCGAGGCCGAAGCGCGGACGGTCGCGGCGATCATCCGTCACGAATGGGAGCGGCTGCCCGACGCGCTGTTCGACGGCCTCGACCTCGACCCTCGGGCTGCGCGCCGCTTCCTCTTTGAGTTGGCGCGCGCGCCCCGCCCTGCGGCCCGCACTTGGGTCGCGAGTCAGGCCAGGCAGCGTGGGGGGCGCAGCTATGACCACCGACTGTTGGCGCTGGCAGCGCGCGGCGAACCGCTGACGCGCGACGAAGCCAAGCTGTTGGTCGAGTCGTTGGAGCACGAGCCGCCGTCGGACGGCTTCTACCTCGCGTGTGGGCACCTGTCGCCGAAGCTCGCTGACGGGTTGGTCGGCCGCGTGCACGCGCTCCTGATGAAGGGCGACGTCCCGCTGGAGTCGCTGGCGCCGTTGCTCGACGGACTCTCGCCGCGAGGCACCAAGAGCCTGTTGGGGCTCGCGATGACGCTGCCGCCAGCCGTTGGATACAGCCTGCTCCGGCAGGTCGTCGACGCGCGCCCCGAGCAGGCCTACGAGC
>JAYYEE010000242.1:0-3271 GCA_036160175.1 Planctomycetota bacterium | reverse complement strand
CGCGCGGGACCTCGTCGCCGGCGGCGGTGCGGATGCGCATCGTGTCGAGGTCCTGGATCGAGCGTCGCTCGGACTCCGGGAACCGCACCATGACCTTGACGTCGTCGCGGCCGCGCTGGATGCGCTGGGCCTCCTCGCCGTAGAACGCCTGGCGGACCTGGCGCGCGAGCGCGAGCTGGCTCAGCCCGAGCGGCTCCGCGGACGGCTTGATGCGCAGCTCAAGCTCACGCTTGCCGAGCCGGAAGGAGCTGGCGACGTCCTTGACGTCGGGCATGCGGCGGAGCTCCCGCTGCAGCATTGCGACGGCGGACCGCAGCGTGTCCATGTCCCGGTGGTAGAGCTCGAGGTCGATGTCCTTGCCGTTGCTGATGAACGAGGTGGTGTAGGTCAGCTCGACCGCGCCCCGAACCTCGCCGACGCGTTCGCGGAGGGTCGCCATCACCTCGTCCGATGACGGTGTGCGGAACTCGGACGGCAGCAGCTGGAGGTTGAGCTCGGCTAAGTGGGAGCCCGACTCGGCTGGGCCGCTCATGTTGCCGATGTTCGTCGCCTGCTCTTTGGAGTAGGGCTGCGCCCCGACCGTCGCGAGCATGTGGTCGAGCAGCGCGCGCTCGCTGGGTGCGTCTCGGTCGAAGTCGGCGCACACCTCGCGCGCGATCCGCTCGATGCGGGCCAGCGCCGCGGTGGTCTGCGTCACCGGCGTGCCTTGCGGCATCGTCAGCGTCACCACGACGTTGTCGCCTTCGACCGTCGGGAAGAAGACGAAGCGGGGGAAGCCCGCGTAGACCGTCGCGAGCACGACCAGCGACATGGACAGCGCCGCCGAGATCGTCACGTAGCGCCAGCGCATGCACAGGCCGAGGACCGGCTGGTAGATCCGCTCGACGGCGAACGTCAGCAAGCGCTGCACGCCTCCCTGCGCCCAGCCGAGCGCGCGCGCCCCCAGCCACGGCCGCCGGTCGCCCGGCTCCCGCATCAGCGTCAGGTGCGAGGGCAGGCAGAGCTGCGACTCGATCAAGCTCAGCGCCAGCACCGGCAGTACGATGCACGGGATCACGCGCCAGATCTGGGCGTCCGATCCTGGCACCGAGAACAGCATCGGCAGGAACGCGACCATGGTCGTGAGCACCGAGGCGAACACGGGGTTGCGGACCTCGCGGCTGCCGCGGATCGACGCCAGCATCGGGTGCGTGCCCATGCGTCGGTGCCGCGCGATGTTCTCCCCGACGACGATCGCGTCGTCGACGACGATCCCCAGCACCAGCAGGAACGCGAACAGCGACACCATGTTGATCGACACGTCCACGACCGGCATGAACGCGACGGCGCCGAGGAACGCGACCGGGATGCCGACCGCGACCCATATCGCGAGGCGCAGCTGCAGGAACAGCGCTAAGATGACGAACACCAAGATCAGGCCTTGGCCGGCGTTGCGCAGGAGGAGCTCGATGCGGCTCTTCAGGATCACCGACTCGTCCTTCCAGGTCGTGATCTCGACGCCCTCGGGCATCATCGCGCGGCCCTCCTCGGCGACCCAACCGCGGACGGCGTCCGTGATCACGATCGCGTCTTGGTCGCCGACGCGGAACACCTTGACGAGCGAGGTGGGGCGCGCGTCGAAGCGCGCGGTCAAGTCGTTGTCGGCGAAGCCGTCCACGACGCGCGCGACCTCGCCGAGCTTGAGCTCGGAGCCGTCTCTGCGCGTCACGACCGTGACGTCCTCGAAGTCCCGCCCGGTGTAAGCCTGACCTTGGATCCGCAGCAGCGTCTGGCCGTCGTCGGACTTGACCGCGCCCGCGGGGAGGTCGAGGCTGCTCGCGCGGATGGCCGCCGCGACTTGGTCGATCGTGAGGCCGTGGCGCCGCAGCGCCGCCTCGCCGATCTCGACCGAGATCTCGTACGGGCGGACGGCCTCCAGCTCGACCTGCGTGATCTCCGGCAACGCGTTGAGCGCGTCTCGGACCTGCTCAGCCAAGCGCTTCAGCGGCAGCTCGCCGACCTCGCCGGAGATCGACACGTAGATCACCTGCTTGCGCACGACCAGCCGCGAGATGATCGGCTCCTCGACCTCGCTCGGGAAGTTCGGGATCGCGTTGACCTGGTTCTGCACGTCCGTGAGGACGCGGCTCACGTCTGCGTCCTGCAGCGCCTCGATGATCACTGTGCCGGCGCCCTCGGTTGACGTCGACGTGATCTTCTCCACGCCGGTGACGCTCGCGACCGCCTCTTCGATGATCTGGCACACGCCCGTCTCGACCTCGGTCGGGCTCGCGCCGGGGTAGGCGACCGCGACGCTGACGACGTTCGGTTTGATCTCGGGGAAGACCTCGCGACGGACGCGGCCGGTGAGCAGCGCGGCGGCTCCGGCGACGATGAAGACCAGCGCTAAGAGCGTGGCCGCGACGTGGTTCTGCGTGAACTTCGCGAAGAACCCGCGGTCCTCATCAGGGGGAATTATCGGAGCGCTCATCGCGGTCGCCCTTCTTCCTGGTCGACGCGCACGCGCATGCCCTCGACCGGCGCTTGCAAGTTCGACAGGCAGATCCGCAGGCCTTGCGCCAGCCCGTCGCGGATGATGACGCGGTCTCGCTCAGATCGCAGCACGTCGACCTGGCGCTTGACGAGGTGCTGGCTAGGGCGCCCCTCGTCGTCGACGCGCTCCTCCACCAGCCACAGCTCGTCGCCGCTCACCATCGCGTCGCGCGGGACCACGTAGACGTCTGCGTGCTCGGCGCCCGAGATCACGGCCTCGACGAACATGCCTACGAGCAGCGGCGCGTCGCCGCTCGGGCGCACGCGCGCGACCGCGGTCAGCTGCCGAGTGGCCCGGTCTAGCTCCGCTTCGAGGCGGACGACCCGGCCGCGCCAGCGGCGCAGCGCGCCGGCGAAGTCGGCGCGGAGCTCGACCGCAGGGCCATCAGCGACGGCCGCGCCGATCGGCAGGTCGGCGAAGCCCGCGTCACGCAGCGGCACCGGCAGCCGGACCTCCAGCTCGCTGGTGTCCATGGTGACGGCGAGGCGCTGGCCGCGCTGCACGGTCTGTCCGATGTCCGCGTGGACGCTGCGCACTCGGCCCGCGAACGGCAGCTGCACGCGGCACCGCGCGAGGTCGGTCTGCGCGCGCTGCAACATGGCCTTAGCGGCCTCGACGGCCGCGCGCGCCGCGGTGATCTGGGGCGCGCGCCGGGCGGGCGGGGCCGCCGGGCGCTCTCCCGCCAGCGTCCGCCCCGCGCGCCGCGCGGCCGCGGCGTCGGCCGGTTCCTGCGCGAGG
>JAYYEE010000241.1:0-3334 GCA_036160175.1 Planctomycetota bacterium | reverse complement strand
AGTCTGACCCCAGCTAACCCGGTCAAGCGCCGCGCGCGTTCGTGGCGCTGGCGCGGGGCCGCTGGGCGACTGGACTTATCGATCGGCCGCAGGGCGGCACGCGCTGATGTAGCCGGGCCGACGCGGCCAACCTCGCGAGCGCGCAATCCGCGGGTTGACCCGCGCGGACCTGAGCCCACGTCGACGCCGCGGCCGCCCGTTCGGGCCAGCTACAACCAAGTGGCTACATCCGGGTGAACGAGAGGTTCTCAGGGCCCACGAGAAGCGCGAGCGCGTCGATCAGCGCCTCGTCGACGCGGACGCCGCTGTCGGAGCGCACCCGGAACCAGTCGCCGCCGTCCTCGATGTCCATGTGGAAGTGCTGCTCGCCCTTGTGGGCCTCGACCACTTCGAAGATGCGCTCGATGCTCTGTTCGCTGGCGAGCGGGCCCTCGAGGTTGACGACCAGCCCGGCGACCTCGCGGCGGATGACTTGCTCGGCGGTCATCAGGTCGTCGAGCAAGAGCGCGGGCTCTTCGCTGCCTTTGTCACGCCGCGCCGTGATGAACACGATCTCGTCCTCAACGATGTAGTCCTTCACGTTCTCGAACGTGCGCGCGAAGCAGGTCACCGGGATCTGGCCGACCAGGTCCTCTAGGAGGAACTTGGCCATCTTCTTACCCGCGTTCTTGCCTTGCTTGATTTGCAGGATGCGCGCGCCGCTGATCATGCCAGCGATCCGGATCGAGTCTCCGAGCGGCATCGACGCCGCCGCGTCGATCGTGCTGCCCGCGATGCGCGAGAGGAACCGCCCGCGCTTCTCGAACGGGTGCCCCGACAGATAGAAGCCGAGCGCCTCCTTCTCACGCGTCAGGCGGTCGTGCTCGGGCCACTCTGGGACGCCGTCGTCGGCGGCCTCGGCGACGGCGACGGGCTCGGCCGCGAACAGCATCTTCTGACCACGCCGTTTGTCCTCGCGGGCGTTAGCTGCGGCGCGCAGCGCCGACTCGATCTGCTTGGCGTTGCCCGCGCGCGTGCGCCCCATGTCGTCGAACGCGCCCGCGGCGACCAGCGACTCGAGCGCGGTCTTATTGACCAGCATGCTGTCGAGGCGCTCGCAAAGATCGTCCATGTTGGCGTACGGCCCGCTCTCGGCGCGCTCCGCAGCGATCGCGTCGGCGACGCGCGTGCCGACGCCCTTGATCGCGCCGAGTCCGTAGCGGATCGCGCCGTCCTCGACGTTGAAGTAGCGCATCGAGTGGTTCACCGACGGCGGCAAGATCGTCATGCCCGCGCGGCGGATGTCGTCGACGAACTCCTTGATCTTGTCGCTGTTGCTGGACTCGGTCGTCAGGTTCGCGGCGGTGAACTCGGTCGGGTAGTGGGCCTTGAGCCACGCGGTCTGGTAGGTCACCAGGGCGTACGCGGTCGAGTGCGACTTGTTGAAGCCGTAGCCCGCGAAGTACTCCATCGTCTCGAAGAGCTCTTTGGCGAACTTGCCGTCGTAGCCCTTCTTCTCGGCGCCTTCGATGAACTGGTCTTTGAACTTGAGCATGACTTCGGGCTTCTTCTTGCCCATGGCCTTGCGGAGGTTGTCTGCCTCGGACATCGAGAAGCCCCCGATGCTGCCCGAGATCTGCATGACCTGCTCCTGATAGACGATGACGCCGTAGGTCGGCTCGAGGATCGTGGCGGTGTCCGCGTGGGGATAGACCGTCTTCTCCTCGCCGTGCTTGCGGCGCACGAACATGTCGACCATGCCCGAGCCGAGCGGGCCCGGACGGTAGAGCGCGAGCACGGCGATCACGTCCTCGAAGTTGTCCGGCTTGAGTCGCGTCAGCAGCTCGCGCATGCCCGACGACTCGAGCTGGAAGACGCCCTGCGTATCACCGCGCGCCATCAACTCGTAGGTCGGCTGGTCGTCGAGCGATAGCTGGTTGAGGTCGAGGTCGACGCCGTGGACCTCCTTCACTAGGCGCGCCCCTTCGGCGAGGATCGTCAGCGTCTTCAGCCCGAGGAAGTCCATCTTGAGGAGGCCGACCTCCTCAAGCTCCGTCATCTGCCACTGCGTGATCACGTCGTCGCCGTTCTTGGCGAGCGGCACGTATTCGAGCACCGGCTTGTCCGCGATGACGACGCCGGCGGCGTGGATTGAGTTATGGCGCGCCGAGCCCTCGAGCTTCAGCGCCAGCTGGAACAGCCGCTTGTGCTGCGGGCTGCTGTCGCGGATCTCCTGCAGGTCCGTGTCGGTCTCGAGCGCGTCCTTGAGCGACGCGCCGGGGCCTTGCGGGACCTTCTTGCAGATGTCGTTGATGTCCCCGACGGGGAAGTCCAGGACCCGGCCGACGTCTTTGAGCACACCGCGCGACGCCATCGTCCCGAAGGTGATGATCTGGCAGACGCAGTCGGCCCCGTACTTGTCGCGCACGTATTGGATCACCTCCTCGCGCCGGTTGCCGCAGAAGTCGATGTCGATATCGGGCATCGACACGCGCCCGGGGTTCAGGAAGCGCTCGAACAGCAGGTTGTATTCGAGCGGGCAGACGTCGGTGATCCCGAGGCAGTAGGCGACGATGGAGCCCGCCGCTGAGCCGCGGCCGGGGCCGACCGGGATGCCCATGTCCTTGGCGACCTTGATGAAGTCCCAGGTGATCAGGAAGTAGCTGACGAACCCGAGCTTCTTGATGATGCCGACTTCGTAGTCGAGGCGCTCCTGGACCTGCGCGGTGATCTCGCCGTAGCGCTCGATCGCGCCGTCGCGGCAGAGCTTGGCGAAGTAGTCGTCGGGCGTGCTCTGGTCCTCGGGCTCATAGACCGGCACGTGGTAGACGCCGAATTCGATGTCGACGTTGCAGCGGTCGGCGATCTTGACGGTGTTCTCGAGCGCCTCCGGCCAGCTCTGAAACGCCTTATGCATCTCAGCGCGCGACTTCAGGTAGAGCTCGCGCGACCCCATGCGGAAGCGCTCCTGATCGGCGACCGACTTGCCTGACCGGATGCAGAGCATGATGTCCTGCGCGAGCCAGTCCTCTTGCTTGAGGTAGTGGACGTCGTTGGTCGCGACGCACGGTATGCCCAACTCCTCGCCGAGCTTCTTGAGGCCGAGCGTGACCTTGCGCTGGGCTTCGTAGCCAGTGATCGCGACCTCGAGGAAGAAGTTCTCCGCGCCGAAGAGGTCGCGCAGTCCGATGGCGGCCTCTTTCGCCGCCTCGTAGTCGTTCTGCTGGATCGCCATCGCGACCTGCGACGAGACCGTGCCTGAGAGGCAGATGATGCCCTCTTTGTGCTCAGCGAGCATCTCGCGGTCGATCCGCGGGCGGTAGCTGAAGCCCTCGAGCCAAGCCTTGCCGCTGAG
>JAYYEE010000240.1:0-2501 GCA_036160175.1 Planctomycetota bacterium | reverse complement strand
AGAGATCGGCCAGTTCCTGCTGTTTGGTCGCGTCCACGTCCAAATATTTGCACGTTTTCGCAATTAAGTCAACAACAGAAATCGCCAACGCCACTCGCTCTGCGCGAGGCTTCGGCGCCGCGCCCCCGCTAGCAACGGCCGTTGCGCGATTTAGTCACAGACCTGGACAAGAGGTGACTTGGCCGAATCTGCCGGACGCCCGAGACGAACCGCCGTTCGAGGGCATCAAAGATTGGATCACCCACAATGGCATGAGCGAATCTTCGAAACGCTGAAGGCCGTCTGGCAAAGGCCAGAGACCCGACGCGGAATCGGGCGCGTCCTGATTCTCGCATTTGTCGCCTCGGTCGGCTGCATTGAGCTAGCGCGCCAAGGCTGGGTTACCGAGGTGCTGGGCCGACCGCTGCCGACCAATCACCTCGCAGCGATCGCCTGGGTTTTCACGCTGCTGCTCATCGTTGAGATCCTGGACCTGATCTTCGCGCTGGCCCAGTCCGTCGCGAACGCGCTCGGCAAGCAGCTTGAGATCTTCTCGCTGATCATGATGCGTAAGACCTTCGACGAGCTCGCGCGGCTACCAGAGCCGCTCGATATCCAAGGCTCTACCGCGGTCCTTACAGAGATGGCAGCCCTCGCGGGTGGCGCGCTGCTCGTCTTCGTCGCGATCCTCTTCTACTACCGGATCCAGCGACACAATCCGATCTCAGAAGACGCCATCGACGTCGCGCAGTTCGCCTCCTTTAAGAAAGGGATCTGCCTCTTGCTCCTCGTTGCGTTCTGCGCGACGGGGATCATGTTTGGATTCCAGTCGTTGACCGCAGGCCTGCCAAACGCGCCGCTGCCGCTGGACTTCTTCGTGGTGTTCTTCACGGTCCTCGTGTTCTCCGACGTCTTGCTCGTCCTCGCCTCGTTCCACGTAACGAGGGAATACGCGTTCGTCTTCCGGAACTTCGCCTTCACGGTCGTAACGGTCTTCCTACGCATCGCGCTCGTTGCCGAGCCTTACGCAAAGGCCATCCTGGGGACCTCTGCCGCGCTGTTCGCCCTCGCCATTACCAGCGCGTTTGAACTCAGTCGGACGCCTCGCGCGCGGCCCTAGCGGGCTCAAGATGCCGGCGCTACCAGTGCAACCGGGGCTCACTGCACCCGGTAGCTGAACGTGCGATTCGAGCCGAAGCGGTCGTTCTGGGTCACCTCGAACTGCACCATGCCTTCGAAGCCCTCTTCCAGCGGGATCGCAAATGCATAGGTCGTGCGCCCCCGGCTCTCCGCTGTTGGCAGGCTGCGACCCGTCTCGTCAAGCGTCGCTTCGCGCCAGTCCTGAGCCCCGAGCCGGTAGCGCATCTTGGAGACCGCCGTGGCGACGCCTGTCTCGAGCCAGAGCTCGCCGCGCAACGCGCGCGCGCCGTCGACGACGTCGACTCGCAGGTCGCGAGGGTGGAACGAAATGAGCCGCCAGCGCGTGATGCTGTCGCCCCGGTTCAGCATGCTGCTCGCCATATCCCTGCTCACTTGGGCGACGACGACCTCGTCGAGCGTTCCGCCAGCGCCCTCGCTCTCAGACGCGATCAGCCCGGCTGGCAAGAACAGCGACAACATGAACGGCATGGCGCCGTCAGCCCGATCGAGAAAGTTCAGGGACGCCTCGCTCGCCGGGCTGGTGATGTCGATGACCCGCGCGTTGTCGTCCACCGCCTCCTGGAGCATGCCATCGGCCGTCGCGACAGAGATGTCGACCAGCTGCCCCGCCAGCTCAGTGTCACAGTAGTAGCTGCGGTCGGCGACGAACCAGTTCAGCGGACCGCCGATCGCGAACAGCGGCAGGTTCAGCCAGAAGCGGTCATTGAGCGACGAGTGCACCGTCGGCGAGTAGGTGAGCCGAGGGAACAGCAACATGTCGGCGCCGACCTCTTGCGCCCTCTTGGCCCAGTCCCTCGTGGATTTGGAGCCGTCTGCTTCGTCGTCGGCGGCCAACGTAGACACCTGCATAAAGGTCGCGGACATCGACTGGGCCAGCTGCGCGGCGAGCCTGTCGGCGTCGATCGCGAGCGACAGCTGGGTCGCGTCGCCGTCGCGCTGCGGCGAGGTCATCTGCGCATCGACCCGCACGACCGGCGGCGCGATCGCGACGTGGAAGGGGAGCCGATCAATGCTGCGGGATTGCGACGCGCAGCCGGCGAGCAGCCCCGCGAGGAGCAGCGCTACAGATGCTGCGCAGCGTCGGCGAATGGTGTGATTCATGGCGATCGTCCCTTGGTCGCCGAGGAGCTAGTTGTGTCAATCGAGACCCGCAGCGAAGCGCCAGCTTCGAGCTGTTTACGGACCAGGCTCGCGTCAACGGCGCATCGGAAGCCGGTGTGGTCTAGGCGGTCGCTGGCGGCAGCCGGGCGCAGGATAGAGAAGTGATAGTGGCCGTCTTGGAAGCTGGAACCGGCCGAGAAACGCGCGCCGGTCTCACGATCCGCGACCCACTCAGCGACGTTGCTGCACAGGTTGCGTAT
>JAYYEE010000239.1:0-7405 GCA_036160175.1 Planctomycetota bacterium | reverse complement strand
GCGTGCGCGAGCAGCACGGCTTCACGCAGGGCGGTCGTCGAACCCATAGGGTCCTCAGCGCGGGCCAACTCCGTAGCGGTCATCGCGGGGACGTCGACGGGGAGGTCTAAGCGGTCGAGCAGCGGCCCGGAGAGCCGGCGGTGGTAGCGCGTCAGCGCCGCTGGCGTGCATCGGCACGGGCGACTTCGGTGCCCGAGGTAACCGCAAGGGCAAGGGTTGCGCGCTGCGGTCAGCAGGAACCTCGCTGGCATGGTGACGGTGCGCTGGGCGCGGCAGACGGTGACGGCCCCGTCTTCCAAGGGTTGGCGAAGCGCCTCGAGCACGTCCCTGCGGAACTCTGGAAGCTCGTCGAGGAACAGGACGCCTTGGTGCGCGAGCGTGACTTCGCCAGGACGCGCCTCGGCGCCGCCGCCGAGCACGCTCTGTACTGAGCTCGTGTGGTGCGGGGCGCGCAAGGGCGGCAGCTCTGGTGGGGGGAGCGCGAGCCCCGCGGCGGCGTGCACCTGCAAGACCTCGAGTTGTTGCGGCGGAGTTAGCGGCGGCAGCAGCCCCGGTAGCCGCTGGAGCATCGCGCTCTTGCCGGTCCCGGGCGGACCGGAGAACGCCAGGTTATGTCGCCCGGCTGCGGCGACCTGGAGCGCCAGCTTCGGGGTCGCGTGCCCGCGGATTTCGCCGAGGTCGGCGACTGGTGGGCGCCGCGCTGCGCGCGTCATCGCAGCAGGGCTCGGGCTGAGGTCGCGCTGGCCTGCAAGCCAGCCGACCGCGTCGGCCAGGGTCGCGGTGCCGTGCACCGAGAGAGCTTCGACGACGGCGCACGTGGACGCGTCAGGTGGGCTGCACAGCATCGCGTGGGCGTGTCGGCGGCGCGCGGCCAACGCGACGCTGATGGCGCCGCGCGCGGGCAGCACGAGGCCTTGGAGGCTGACCTCACCGAACGCGAACAGGCCGACGGCGCGCTCGCGCGGGAACAACCCGGCGGCGCCGGCGAGCGCCAACGCGAGCGGTAGATCAAAGCCGCTGCCGCGCTTCTTCAGCGCGGCGGGCGAGAAGTTGACCGTGATGACGCCACGCGGCGCTGGCAGTTCGAGCGCGAAGAAGGCCTGCAGGACGCGGTGGTAGGCCTCCCGCACACACGCGTCGACGAGCCCGAGCAGCCGCGGGGTCCCGTCGCCGGCGTGGCGCGTCGTGGCTTCGACGTAGACCGGGACCGCGTCGACCCCCTCGATCATCCCGCACCCGATCGTGACAGTGGTGTCCTTCACGATGGACTAGGGGCCCGGCAGCGCTCGCGGTGGCAGCCGTCGGCGGCCTACCAGTCAGCGGCGGCGGCTGTGGCGGCGCGGTCGGCGAGCTCGCGCTGGAGCTGGCGCGCGTCTCGCAGCGTCAAGTCCGGGATCCTGGTCGGGCTACCGCCAGCGACGTAGACGGTGAGGTCCGCGATACCGAGCAGCTGGCCGACCAGGCCCTGGCGGATGACGATGGCTTGGACCTTGGAGGTCGGGACGCAGGCGAAGTTCTTCCCGATGATGCCGTGCTGCAAGGCGAAGAATGCTTCGCCGCGAGACCAGCCGAGGTTGCGCCAGGTCAGGACGCCGAGCGCCGCCCAGAGCGGGATGAGCGCCAGCGCCCACAGCGCAGCAGGGCCGAGGCGCCACCAGAACCCCGCGGTCGCGAGCGCGGCGAGCAGCGCGCCTTGGCACGCCGTTCTGGCGATCAGCTTGGCCGAGCCTGGCTGCCACGAGTAACGCTCTCGCTCCAGCCCCGGCAGCAGCGCAGGCAGCAGCGCGTGCGCTGCGTCGGCGCGGGTCATCGGGACGACGACGTCCCAGCCGCCGGTGGTGTCCTGACCGTCGGTGCGGCTGCCGCCCGCCGAGTCGGCTTTGACCACGGCGAATCCGAGCAGGCGCCGCAGCCACGTCTGCTCGATCGTCACGCGCTGGACGCGGGCGCGCGGCAGCGTCTTTTGGCGCGTCGTCAGTAAGCCGTAGCGACGCTGCAGGACGTCACCGCGCAACCGCAGCTGGAAGCCGTGAAACTGCACGAGGTTGCCGAGCGCTGAAGTGAAGACGCCGAAGGCCATCACGGCGAACAGCAAGCCTGCGAGGACGCCGAAGACGAGGGCTGGTGACAAGGTGCCCAACCAGGCCTGGAAGCTGCGCGCGACGCCGGCGATTTGGGTCACGAAGCCGAGTTGATCGGCGATCTCGAACGCCGCGTAGCCAGTGACGGCAAACGCACCGAGGCGCAAGTCCGTGGCGCCGCGGACGAGCAGCTCTCTCGTCTTGCTCTCGTGGATCACCCACTCTGCGCCCGTTTCGGCTTCTTCGGGTGACTCGATGGTCCTGCTCTCGCCGTCGCTGGCGCGAGCGGCGGCCGCGCTCGCTGCGGACGCAGGGCGCGCCGCGAGCAAGACCTCTCGCAGGTGCTCCGCGTCGGCGCGCGCCAGCGAGTCGAGGCGCGCCTCGACGCCACGTCCGGACGCGGTCTCGACCAAGACCACCGCGAGCCCGAGCGCCCGGCGCAGCAGCGTCGACTCGAAGCCTAGGTCTTGGATCCGATCCAGCGGGATACGCCGGTCCTGCCGGTGTAGCAACCCCTCCCGTATGCGGAGCTCCTCGTCGGTCAGCGTGTATTCGAGCGTCAGGTAGCGCACGATCGAGACGCCGAGCTGTAGCGCAAACAGCGTCAAGGCCAGCACGAGGAACCACCGATCGACGACGATCCCGAGGATCAACGTGAACGCGCTCTGTCGCAGCGCGCTGAGCAGGCGCAACAGCAGCACGGCGGGGTGGAGGTGGCCTCTTGCTAGCACCGCTGTGGTGGACGCAGAGACGGCGCTTGGATCCGCCGGCGTCTCGAGGGACTCAGAGGCGTCCGTCACCGCGCATCTGCACGATGCGGTCGCGCAGCTCCTGTGCTAATTGCACCGGCAGCCCGGGCACGCGGAAGGCCGAGCCCTCGTTGCCGGCGGTGAAGACCACGAGCGTCGCGAGCCCGAAGAGGCGCTCGATGGGGCCGCGAGAGAGGTCCACGTGCTGCATGCGGCGCACCGGGACGGCGCGCTCTTCGACGAAGAGGATGCCGTAGCGCATCATCAGCAGGTCCCCGACGAAGCCGTAGCGCCAGCGGGCGTAGTTGAGCGGCGGGACCAGGACGGCGAGTCCGATGATCCCCGCGCACACTCCCAGCAACAGGTTGTCCAGTGTGGGAGACCAGTTGTCCCAGTGCTCGGCGAGCCATGGCCTGCCTAGGAACCAAGCCAGCGAGGCGACCACGATCGAGGTCAAGCCGTCCCCGATGATCCAGTAAGGCACGACCCGCGGCGCGAGTCGGCTCGGTGGATGCAGGGGGTCGAGGCTGGTCATTACAGGAGCGTGCCCCTTAGGACATGTGAGCGCAATCGCTAGGTCTAGCCCGCCAGAAAGCTGGTGGGGCGACGCGAGGTTCTTGGCAGCAGCGCCGTGGCGACTGCGTATGGTGCACAGAGCCGCCAGGGTCGCGGCAGGAACTCATGCGAACGCTGCTTCATCTCATCGCACTGTCCTGGCTGGGGATTCCGGCGCTGGCCCAACGCGACCTCAGCCAGGACCTAGCTGAGTTGCTGACTGCGAAGCAGGCGCTCGACCAGATCCCGGGGATCTCGTGCGCCGCGTTCGTCGGCGACGAGTTGGTGTTTGCGCGCGGCTTTGGCTTTAGCGATGTCGAGAACCAGGTCGCGGCGACCGAGCGAACCGTTTACCGGCTCGCGTCGATCTCGAAGCCGATCGCCGCGGTGCTCGCGATGCAGTTGGTGGAGCAGGGTGACCTGGACCTCGACGGCGACGTCGCGGATTTGGTCGCCGAGTGGCCGCGCAAGCGCTGGCCTGTCACCACGCGGCAGCTCTTAGGACACCTCGGAGGGGTGCGTCACTACCAGGGCGAAGCGGAGAGCGCGCGGCGCTACCGAGATCAGCGCACCGCGCTGCATCGCTTCGCCGCTGACCCGCTCTTGCACGAGCCGGGCACCCGATATCGTTACTCCACGTACGGCTTCAACCTCGTCGCTGCCGTGGTTGAGGTGCGGCGTGGGCGGTCGTTCCCTGAGGTGTTGGCGGCGCGCGTCGCCGGGCCTTCCTCGGCGGCGACGCTGCAGGACGACGACCAGCGCCGCATCATCGCGCACCGCTCGCAGGGCTACGTGCGGCGCGGCGGCGAGCTCCAGAACAGCGGCCTCATGGACAGCAGCTACAAGCTCGGGGGCGGCGGTTTGTGCAGCTCCGCGCCGGACCTCGCGCGCTTCGCGCAGGCGCTGCTCGCGGGTAAGCTGGTCTCCAAGGAGTTCCTGGAGCAGATGTGGACGCCGCAGCGCACGGCGAGCGGCGCGGCCACTGGCTACGGGCTTGGGTTCTCGGTGGGCGCGCTCGACGGTGACCGCCTCGTCGGCCACAGCGGTGCGCAGAGCCGCGTCAGCACGATCCTCCAGATGCTCCCCGATCGAGGGGTCGGGGTCGTCGTGATGTGCAACCTCGAGCGCGTGAAGCTCGGCGGCCTCGCCAAGCAGCTGTTGCGTCGCCTGCGCGCGGAGGTGCGTCGATGAGCCCCCGCCTCGACTCCGTGATGGGGAACTCGCAGAAGCTCGACGGCGGCTCCATGTTCGGCAACGCGCCGAAGGCCATGTGGCAGAAGTGGGCGCCAGCCGACGAACACAACAGGATCGATCTCGCGTGCCGATGCTTGCTCGTTCGCGAGGACCAGCGCACGATTTTGTTCGAAGCTGGGATCGGCGCCTTCTTCCCGCCGATGCTCCGCGCGCGCTTTGGCGTCCAAGAAGAGCGGCACGTCTTGTTAGACAGCTTGGAGGAGCTCGGCGTCACCCCGGGCGACGTGGACGTGGTCGTGCTGTCGCACCTGCACTTCGACCACGCGGGCGGCGTGCTCGCGGCCTATCGAGAGGGCGCGTCGCCGGCGTTGGTGTTTGGCAACGCGACCTACGTCGTGGGGGAGGAGGCGTGGCAGCGGGCGCTGGCGCCGCACCCGCGAGACCGGGCGAGCTTTATCCCGGAGCTGCCAGGGCTGCTAGAGGCGACCGGGAGGCTGGAGCGCGTCGTCGGTGAGCGCAGCGAGGTGCTCGGTGACGGCTACCGCATGCACCGCAGCGACGGTCATACGCCGGGCATGATGCTCACCGAAGTCGAGACCGAGCTCGGGCCGCTCGTGTTCTGTGCAGACTTGATCCCAGGGGCGCCGTGGGTGCGTCGCGCGATCACGATGGGTTACGACCGCTACCCGGAGCGGCTGATCGACGAGAAGACCGCGCTGCTAGACGACCTCGTGCAGCGGGCGGGGCGGCTGTTCTTCACGCACGACCCCGAGGTCGCGGCGTGTGGGCTCAGCCAGAACGACCGCGGCCACGTGGTGGTCGCCGACCCGGTCCCCGCGCTCGTTAGCTAGGCGTCGAGCGCGGCGAGGACCGCCGCGCCGCGCGGCGAGAGGCGGTAGCCGACCGCGAGGCTCTCGGTGAGTCCTAGGGCCTTAAGCTTGCGCACGCGCGCCTTGAAGTCCTTCCGAACCATGCCCGCTGCGTCTGCGAGGTCTCCGGCGCGGACTGCGGGTCGCGCGGCGATGGCGCGCAAGGCGTCGACGGCCCACGGCCCGGACTTGCTCCGTTGGTCGAACGCGGTGACCTTGGCCGTGAGCTCCGCGAGTTCATCGCCGACCGGCACGCGCGCGCGCAGCGCGGCCCGCGGGTCTTCTCCTCGTAGGCTCAGGCGGACTCGGTAGACGTCGCCCTCGCGCGTCGCGAGCTCGGCGCGGAGAACGTCCGCGTCTGGATAGCCAGCGCGGCGCGCGTCCGCGTGGGTGATCCCCGCGGCGTCGACCGCGTCGACCGCCTCGATCGCGAGCTGGCCGATCTTGGTCAGCAGCGTACCGTCCGGTTTGACCGTTGGGCGGCGCCAGCGGCGGAACTGCAGCGTGACGTCGCCGCTGTGGATTTTCTCCAGGATGTCGTGGCGAATCAGCATCGTGGCGGCGCCTCCGCGGCCTCTCGGCGGACGCATTGGCCGGGGCCTAGGGAAGGACGACACTGTATTCCGCGAGCGCGCGCTTCCAACGGCGGAGCGCGATTGCAGAATGGTGCTGTCATGAGGACTGTCCGCTTTTCCGTCGCCTCCGCTTTGCTTCTGCTCGCCGCTTCCTGCGGGTCTGGGGGGTCGTCTCACCCGCTCGCGGGCAACTGGTCGGAGGTGCTGCCCGAGGCGCAAAAGGGCATGACGCTCACCTTCGACGGCGAGAGCGAGAAGATGGTGGTGCACGGTCGTCCGCAGGCGGACAACACACATACGCATCCCAAAGCGACCTACCGCTACGACGCCGCGAGCAAGGCGGTGACGGTGACCGGCTGCATACTCGACGGTAACAAGGCAGACTCGTGGACGGGGGTCGTCGCGGGCGACGTCTTGGAACTCGCTTCTGCGGATACCAAGCTGAAGTTTCATCGTGGCGGCAAGCCGCACGGCCACTAACCACGGCTTCGTGAGGGCCTCGCAATTCTGGCAGAGCGCCCTATCCTCCCAATCGCACCTACGCACCCATCATGAGCAGCCCGCACTCCGACACGACGACCCAGGGGATCCGCGTCTACGCGGCCGCAGAGTTCATGCCGCAGGATGTCTTGCCGCAGGAGTTCCGCGCCCCAGGCGACGAGTCAGGTGAGAGCTTCGTGTTCCGCTACCAGATCACCATCAGCAACGTCGGGGACGCGCCCGCGCGCCTGCTCTCGCGGCACTGGGTGATCGTCGACTCGGACGGTGGCCAGGAGGAGGTCCGCGGCCGCGGGGTCGTCGGAGAGTTTCCTCAGCTGGAGGCGGGGGAGAGCTACAGCTACGTGAGCTACTGCCCGCTGCAGACGTCGTGGGGGACGATGGAGGGCTCCTACACCTTTGAGCGCGAGGACGGATCGCGCTTCGATGCGGTGATCGGCAGGTTCTTCTTGGTGCCGACGGCGCCGCCGCTGCAGCTCGAGCAGACCTCGCTGTAGCTCGCCCAGGAAGCGTTCTGCGCTTGGCAGCGCAGTGGGCCGATGGGTAGCTTCGTGGCGTGGCAAAGATCCTGCTTGGTGAACCCGACCTCCCGCTCACGACGCTGGTCGCGCTGAGCCGCCCTAAGAACCGCGTCGCGCTCACTGACCGCAGCAAGAAGGCCGTAGACGCTTGCCGGCGCACCGTCGACCGCGCGGTGGCAAAGGGTGCGACGATGTATGGCATCAACACCGGCTTCGGCAAGCTGGCCGGCGTGCGCATCGCGGACGAACGGCTTGGGCAGCTGCAGCGGAATCTGCTGCTGAGCCACGCGACTGGGGTCGGTGAGCCGTTGACCGTCGCGCAGAGCCGGCTCGCGTTCGCGCTCCGCATCCACAACCTCGCGC
>JAYYEE010000238.1:0-7312 GCA_036160175.1 Planctomycetota bacterium | reverse complement strand
CCGGCGGTCGCGCGCAGGCCGTTGGACGTCGAGAACCCGAGCGCGTTTGACGAGGCGCAGGTGCTCTGCGCGGTCACCTCAAAGCCGACGAGCGCGGGGTTGTTCGGGACAGCTAGCCATATGTCGCTGGTCCCGAAGGTCGCCGGCTCTACGAAGGCGCCAAGGTTGGCGTTGGTGTAGCTTGTGCAGCCAGGTCCGCCAAGCAAGTCGAGCGGAGTGTTGAGCGCGGTGTCGCCGAAGAAGAACAATGCGAGCGATCCCTCTACGTTGTCTGCCTGCAGCGCCCAGTAGCCGCCGAGCTGCAGCGGGTTGGAGCTGAGGGTTAGGGAGCCGACGCTGTCGTTTTCGTACCAGGCGATCTTGTCGTCGTTTCGTGACGCCGAGAGCACGTCGAGGTCGCCGTCGCCGTCGACGTCAGCTGCGTAAACGCTGCGGGCGGAGTCCGCGTTGGTCGAGATGACCTGCTGCGCGCCGAAGAATCCGAGTCCGTCGGTGTTTTCATACCAGGCGATCTTGTCGTCGAGTGCGGACGCGGAGAGCACGTCGACGTCGCCGTCGCCGTCGACGTCGGCTGCGTAGACGTTCCAAGCGCCGTTCGCGTTGGTCGAGATGATCAGCTGCGGCCCGAAGGATCCGAGCCCGTCTGTGTTTTCGTACCAGGCTATCTTGTCGTCCGTGTAGGACGCGGAGAGCACGTCGACGTCGCCGTCGCCGTCGACGTCTGCAGCGTAGACGCTGCCGACGGAGTTCCCGTTGGTTGAGATGACCTGCTCCGCGCCGAAGGTCCCGAGTCCGTCGGTGTTCTCGTACCAGGCGGTCTTGTCGTCGAGGTAGGACGCGGAGAGCACGTCGATGTCGCCGTCGCCGTCAACGTCTGCAGCGTAGACGCTGATGGCGCCAATCGCGCTTGTCGAGATGACCTGCTCCGCGCCGAAGGTCCCGAGTCCGTCGGTGTTCTCGTACCAGGCGATCTTGTCGTCTACGACAGACGCTGACAGCACGTCGATGTCGCCGTCGCCGTCGATGTCTGCGGCGTAGACGCTGTGTGCGCCGTCCGCGCTTGTCGAGATGATCAACTGCGGTCCGAAGGTCCCGAACCCGTCGGTGTTCTCGTACCAGGCGATCTTGTCGTCGAATCTGGACGCCGAGAGCACGTCGAAGTCGCCGTCGCCGTCGACGTCAGCAACGTGGATGCTGTACACGTCGTCCGCGCTTGTCGAGATGACGTGCGTTGGGTGGGCGGAGGAGAAGGCTCCGAGTCCGTCGGTGTTCTCGTACCAGGCGATTGTGTCGTCGGAGGCAGACGCAGAGATCACGTCGATGTCGGCGTCGCCGTCAACGTCCGCCGCGCAAACGCTGGAGGCGCCGACCGCGTAGTACGAGATGACCGGCTGAGTCGGAAAGGTCGGCGCCGTCGCGCCACAGCCGTCGCCGAGCGTCTCGGGGGTCGGCGCGGTCTGGGCGGAGACGGCGGCCGCCGCGACCGTGGACACCAAAAACGTGTAGATGTGATGCTGCATGGCCAAAACATACGCATGCGCATCGACTCCGCCCACCGCAGGCCGCACGAGTTTGTCGCGCATACGGTCGCCCGTGGTAGCGAGGCAATAGGGACCTCATCGAGGACGTGCTCGCCGGCTGGGACCGACGCCCCGAGCATGTCGAAGACCGCGCAGGAGGCGGTGGTGCCGATCCACGTGCCGTGGCCGGTTTCTGCCCGGCACGCCCTATCGTCGACGCCGCGTTAGAGCACGCTCGACTCGACGATGCGTCACTCGACCGCGGCGGCGCCAGCGGCCGAATGGCGCTACGTCGACGCTCAGTAACCGGCGGTCGCGCGCAGGCCGTTTGAGGTCGAAAACCCGAGCGCGTTTGACGAGGCGCAGGTGCTCTGCGCGGTCAGCTCGAAGCCGACGAGCGCGGGGTTGTTCGGGACAGGAAGCGACATGGCGCTGGTTCCGTTGGTCGCCAGCTGCACGAAGGCGCCGAGGTTGCCCGTGGTGTAGCCCGAGCAGCCAGGGGCCCCGAGCGCGTCCAGCGGGACGCCTGGGTCAAAGGCGGTGTCTCCGAAGACAAACACGGCGAAGATCCCCTGCACGTTCTCGGCCTGCAGAGACCAGGAGCCGCCGATCTGCAGGGTGTCCGCGACGAGGGTCAACGGCGCCGTGGCGTCGTTCGGATACCACGCGATCTTGTTGTCGTTCTGGGACGCCGAGAGCACGTCGAGGATGCCGTCGCCGTCGACGTCTGCCGCGTAGACGCTGCGGGCGTTGTTTGCGCCCGTGGAGATGACCTGCTCCGCACCGAAGCTCCCGAGCCCGTCGGTGTTCTCGTACCAGGCGATCTTGTCGTCGAGGCTGGACGCGGAGAGCGCGTCGAGGTCGCCGTCGCCGTCGACGTCTGCTGCGTGGACGCTGTTGGCGCCGTCGGCGCTCGCCGAGATGACCTGGTCCGCACCGAAGGTCCCGAGCCCGTCGGTGTTCTCATACCAGGCGATCTTGTCGTCGAGGTCGGACGCGGAGAGCACGTCGAGGTCGCCGTCGCCGTCGACGTCTGCTGCGAAGACGCTGTGGGCGCCGCTCGCGCTCGTCGTAAGGACCAGCTGCGCGCCGAAGGTCCCAAGCCCGTCCGTGTTCTCATACCAAGCGACCTTGCTGTCGAAGCGGGACGCGGAGAGCACGTCGATGTCGCCGTCACCGTCGATGTCTGCCGCGTAGACGCCGTGGGCGGAGGCCGCGTTCGTCGAGATGACCTGCTGCGCGCCGAAGTTCCCGAGCCCGTCGGTGTTCTCCAACCAGGCGATCGTGTTGTCGTATGTGGAGGCGGCGAGCACGTCGACGTCGCCGTCGCCGTCGACGTCTGCCGCGAAGACGCTGTGGGCGCCGTCGGCGCTCGTCGAGATGACCTGCTGCGCGCCGAAGTTCCCGAGCCCGTCGGTGTTCTCGTACCAGGCGATCGTGTCGTCGTACTGTGACGCGCAGAGCACGTCGTTGTCGCCGTCACCGTCGACGTCGGCAGCGTGGACGCTGCGGGCGCCGTTCGTGCTCGTGGAGATGATCTGTGGTGCGCCGAAGGTCCCGAGCCCGTCGGTGTTCTCAAACCAGGCGATCTCGTCATCGGTGACGGTGAAGAAGAGCGTCTCGGAGGCGGCGGAGAGCACGTCGAGGTCCCCGTCGCCGTCGACGTCGGCCGTGTAGACGCTCCGCGCGCCGTCCGCGGTCGATGAGATCGTCGACGCTGTCGCGAAGCTCGGCGCCGCGCCGCCGCAGCCGACCCCGAGCGTCTCGGGGGGCGGCGCGATCTGGCCGGTCAAAGCTGCGCTTGAGATGAGCAGCGCGGTAGTGATCTGCTTTGGGAGCATCCCGGCAAGATAAACCGAACGCGATCGTGCTGCATGCTCGGCGGCAAGCGCGACGCGGACGCCGTGACGGTGTGCGGCCGCACGTAAGGGGGTCGCAGCGCCTAGGCGGGGGGTCCGACCTCAAACACCAGCAGGTCCTCCGCGACCGTCACCTCACCGTCGAAGCGCGCCCTCGCCTGGGCCTCAAGGTCGACGCCGTCGCACTCGGGGTAGAAGTGCGTCAGCACGAGGTGCTTCGCGCCGCCGCGCTGCGCGTAGTCTGCGGCGAGGCCGGGCGTGAGGTGGCCGTCGATCTTTGCGTCGTCGGGGGCGGCGGCGTCGCAGACGAACACGTCCGCGTCGCGCGCCAAGTCGACGAGCTCCTCGCAGGTGTCGGCGTCGCCCGACAGCGCGACGACGCCGTCGTCGCTCCGCAGCCGGTAGCCGAGGCTCTGGGCGGTGTGCCGGATCGGGATGGCTGTGACCTCGAAGCCCGCGACCGGCTGCGTACCAGGCAGCCACTCGACGAGGTCGAGCTGGTAGCCCTTGGGCTCGAGCCAGGGCCACGCCTCGGTGAGCTTCTCTACGAGCCGCTTTAGCCCTGGTGCGCCGTAGACGGTCAGCGGGGGCCGCGCGCGTAGGTGCGGGGAGCGCAGCGCGAACAGCAGCGCGGCGAGGTCGGCGCAGTGGTCGGTGTGGTAGTGCGTCAACAGCACCGCGTCGAGCTCCGCGGGGCTCACGCTGGCCTGCGCGAGCCGGCGCAGCGACCCGGGCCCGCAGTCGACCAAGACCTTGCTCGCGCCGCGCTCGACCAAGTAGCCCGCGGGGAACCGATCGGGCACCGGCACCGCGGTGCCAGAGCCGAGCACGGTGAGTCGCATGGACGGAACCGTAGCAGCGTCTGCGCGCGCGGTCACAGCTCAAGATCCGCGGGCGCGCGCAGGGTGCGCAGCCAGCGCGCCACCGCGAGCGAGTGCGCGAGGCGGCGGCCGGCGCGGCCGCGGCAGACCGGCTCCGGCGGCGTCAGCCCTTCGCGCTGGACGACATGCTCGAGCAGCCCCGAGCTGCGCTGGGTGTGGTTGCAGTAGCTCGCCTTGAGCATCGCGTGCTCGTAGTCGTC
Source organism: Planctomycetota bacterium (assembly GCA_036160175.1). Classification (GTDB taxonomy): domain Bacteria; phylum Planctomycetota; class UBA1135; order UBA1135; family UBA2386. The sequence continues at coordinate 2,852 of JAYYEE010000238.1, read as the reverse complement.
GGGCAGCACCGGTTGTCCCCAGGCCAGCGCCGTCGGCGTCCAGCTGGAGAACGGCGCGCCAGCCGGCGCGAACGCGGCGAAGCGCCGTCGGACCTCGTCGATCGACTCGCCCTGCTCTAGCTCCTCGCGGGTGATGCCCATGTGGCGCAGGTGCTCATCGGTGGGCTGCGGGCCAAGTGGCCGCAGGATGGCCTCGAAGGTGTCGTCGCCGTCGACGCGGCCAGCGACCCAGTGCAGCAGCTCGCGGCGGGCGCCGGGAGCGGCGTCGGCGGCGACGGGCGCCGTCTCTGCGTAGCAGACGACTAAGCGCGGGTCGGAGAACGGCGCCGCGATCGCCTTGCGCTCGCGCGGCCGCGCGCTGCGGTAGCGGCTGACGCGGCGGGTCGAGCGGTGCGCGATCTGCTGGTCGATCATCCGGTCAAACGCGGCGAGCAGCTCGCCGAGCCGATCGTTCTCAGGCTCGATGATGCGCAGCGCGGCGACGATCGCCTCGATCGGGGAGATGTACTCGGGCTTCGGCTCGCGGCGGATGCGGTAGTTGCTCGGCGCCGACGGCCGCAGCTTGACGTGCCGCAGCGACTGCAGCCACGGGTTCTCGCGGTAGAGGCGCTTGGCGTGGCTCCAGGTGCCGTCGAGCACGATCAGCGTCGACGGGTGTGCTGCGGGCTCGAGGTCGGCGAGGTCGTCGGCGTGCGGGTGGGGGAAGAGCACGGCGGCGTCTTCGGGCACGTCGACCCGCGCCTCCAGCGTGCCGGTGAAGCCCGGCGTCGGGACGTGGACGCGCGACCGCGGCATGCACAGCTTGACCAGCCGCGCGGTGTTGAACGGGTGGGTGCGCTCGTGCGGGTGCTGCAGCACGACCAGCCGCGTGCGGCTGTCGACCGTCGGCAGCGCGCTGCAGTAGCACAGCGTCTGCGGACGCAGGCAGCGGATGCAGCGGGCGGGGGCGTCTTCGGTCACGGCGACAGTGTTGTAGCCGAGCGCGCGGCCGTTGGCAGCAGCCGTGCGGGGTCGCTCAGCGCTCGCCGGTGCCGGGCGCGAGGGTCTCGACCGCGGCGCGGTAGTCGTCGGGGTGGTTGAGGTTGCGCAGGAAGCGCAGTTCGGGGTCGAGGTCGCGCAGCGCGTCGGCTTCGAGGATGCGGCTCGAGACCGCGTCCGCGAGCTCGCGCGGTCGGCGGGAGCCTTGGGCCAGCAGCCGATCGGCGGCGCGGAAGACGCCGACGCGATAGACCGCGGTGAGCGGCTGCAGCTTGTCGTTGGCGCGGGGCATCAGCACCTGGGCGTCGCCCAGGCGATCGCGCAAGCCCTGGGCGATCGCCGCCGTCAAGAACGGCTGGTCGCAGCCGACCGTGACCGCGGCGTCCTCCAAGCCGAAGCCGTGGAGCGTGTGCAGCCGCCGGAGCCCGGCGGCGATCGCGGCCAGCGGCCCCTCGCCGGGCAGCTCGTCCAGCGCGACGTCGACGCCCTCGGGCAGCGGCGGCAGCGCTTGCGCCGCGTCTCGGCCGATCACCACGACCGGCGCGGCGCAGGCCAGCAGCGTGCGGCACTGCCAGCCGAGCATGGTGGTGTCGCCGATCGGCAGCGACTCTTTGGGACGGCCCATGCGCCGGCTCCTCCCACCTGCCAGAATGAGCGCACCGAGCCGCATGCTCAACTTGTCCGGCATCCGCCGGCGGTTGGCAAGCGGCGAACGACAACCCGATGGACCAACCTCAGCCCAAGAAGGCCGACCTCGTCTCGCCGCTGCACTTCCGCATCGAGTGGAAGGACGGCAGCGTCTCCGACTACCGCGCGCGGGACCTGCGCCTCGCGTGCCCGTGCGCGAGCTGCGTCGACGAGAACACCGGCGCGCCGCTCCTCGACCCAGACACGGTGCCAGCTGACATCACGCTGCAGGACGCCGAGCTGGTCGGCCGCTACGGCCTCGCCTTCACCTGGAGCGACGGCCACCGCACCGGCATCTTCGCGTGGCCGATGCTCAAGCAGCTCGGCGCGCTCTGGAGCGGCGCGTGACGAGCCCCCAAGACTGGCACGAGGTCGAGAAGCTCACGCGGCGCGTCTTCGACGCGGTCGACTGGCGCGTGCTCGGCGACATCTACTTCCACGAGGACGGCGAACAGCACTGGGCCGACCGGCGCAAGCTGGTCGTCGAGCTCGGCAGCCAGCTCGCGCGTCGCCTCGCGCGCCAGGTCGAGCGCGGCGGCGCCTCGCTTTGGGTGGGCGCCGGCGTGGCCGAGCTGCCCGTGCTGCTGGGGGAGGTCGCGGTGCTCGGGCGCAGCGTCGTCGCGGCGAACTTGATCCAAGAAGAGTGCGACGCCCTCAACGCCGCGCTCGCGCAGGCGGCGCCGGACGTGTCGCTGCGCTACCAGGCGGGCCCCGCCGAGCTCATCGCCGGCAAGCGGCGCTACGACCACGTCGGCTGCATCAGCGTGTTCACGGACCCCGAGCGCTGGCCGATGCTGAGCGGGGTCAGCTACGGGCGGCTCGCGCCGGTGCAGCTCGACCTCGAGCAGTTCGCCGCCGAGCGCGACGAGGCGCGGGCGTTGGCCGCGGCGTTGTTCGCGCGGCTGTCACGACCGGGCTGCCTCACGACGACGTCCGAAGAGGCGCCGTGGTTCCTCGAGCAGGCCGCGGCCGCGGACGCCGAGGTGGAAGCGTGCGACGACCTCGTGGAGACGGCGGTCGTCGGCGACCCGGTAGGCTTCCTGCAGGTGCGCGCGGGCTGAGCCGCGCGGCGCCTTACTTGCCGCCTTCGGCCTTCTCGGCGTCCTTCTTCGGGCCGGTGATCGGCGCCTTCTTCTCGGCCGGCGCGGGCTTCATGCTGAGCTTCATCACCATCTCCATGGCCATGG
>JAYYEE010000237.1:0-4356 GCA_036160175.1 Planctomycetota bacterium | reverse complement strand
CGCCGTCGCTGTTCCGCGAGTCGTAGTGCCCGCCGACGACGTAGACTCGCTTCGGATCTGTAGCTCCGCGCAGCGTCGCGATCACGTTGACGACCTTGACCTCGCGCGGCATCCCGTTGCGCAGGCAGGGCATCTTTGCCTCTTGGAAACGCACCGTCATGCGCCCGTCAGTCGCGGCCGCGCTCTCCTCGTATTGGGCCGTCAGCCAGCGCCGCGCGGCGCCGGTGCCCTCGGTCGCGCTGTCCGTGCGCGACAACACGTGGCGGGTCCCGAAGCTGCAGAGCTTGCGCACGGTCGCCTCAATGCGCGCCGCGTCGACGTCTTGGACCGCGGCGGCGATCTTGGCCTCAATCGAATCTTGCCCGCGGACCGACAACGCCATGCAGGCGACGGCTGCAGCGATGCGCCTCATGCGAGCAGGTCGACTCCCTCCATCTCTGGCGACTTCTCCAGCCCGAGCAGCGGCAGCAACGTCGTCGCGATGTCGCACAGACGGCCGCCAGACTTCAGGGAGCGACCAACGAGCGCGTCCGAGCAGGCCACGAAGGGCACGAGGTTGGTGGTGTGCGCCGTGTGGGCGCCGCCGGACTGCGGGTCGGTCATCTGCTCGATATTGCCGTGGTCGGCAGTAATCAGCGCGGTCCCCCCGAGCTTAAGGAAGGCCGGCACCACGCGCGCGAGGCAGCGGTCGATGGTCTTAACCGCCTCGATCGCCGCAGGGAGGACGCCCGTGTGGCCGACCATGTCCGCGTTGGCGAAGTTCAGGATCGTGACGTCCGGGCGTTGCTCGGAGTCCAGCTCGCTCAAGAGCGCGTCGGTGACCTGGTCAGCCGACATCTCCGGCTGCATGTCGTAGGTCGCGACCTTTGGGCTCGGCACCAGGACACGGCGCTCGCCGGGCACCTCGGCTTCTTCGCCGCCAGACAGGAAGAAGGTGACGTGGGCGTATTTCTCGGTCTCGGCGATCCGCAGCTGCGTCAGGCCAGCGTCGCTGAGGACCTGCGCGAGCGTCCCCGTCATCGCTTGCGGCGGATACGCGACCGCGCACGGGAAGTCATCGCGGTAACGCGTCATGGTCACGAAGTGCGCGACCGGGAATGAGGCGCGTGCGAACGCAGAGAAGTCCCTGCTGACGAACGCCTCCGTGAGCTGACGTGCGCGGTCAGTGCGGAAGTTGAAGAACAAGACCGCGTCGCCGGTGCGCACGCGGCCCTGGTCGGGAGAGCCGATGATGGTCGGCTTGACGAACTCGTCGTTCTCGCCGCGTTCATACGCCTGGGCGATCGCGCCCTGAGCGGACTCAGCGCGCAGACCTTGACCAATGGTTAGGGCGTCGTATGCCAGCTGTACGCGCTCCCAGCGCTTGTCCCGGTCCATCGCGAAGTAACGACCGATCACGGTGGCGACGCGGCCGACGCCAAGCTCTTCCATCCAGCCCTCTGCGGCCTCGACGTGCTGCTGCGCGGAACGCGGCGGCGTGTCCCGGCCGTCGAGGAACGCGTGGAGCGAGACCTGGTCGCCCGACAACCCCTCTGCCTTGGCCATCTCCAGCAGCGCCCGCAAGTGGCGCTCGCTGCTGTGGACGCCGCCGTCTGAGACGAGGCCGAAGAGGTGCACCGTGCCGCCGGTCTCTTCGACGTGGGTGAAGGCGGAGCGGAGCGCGGCGTTCTCTGGGAATCCGCCGTCGCGAATCGCGCGGTCGATGCGGGTGATCTCTTGGTAGACGACGCGACCAGCGCCGATGTTCAGGTGACCGACCTCACTGTTTCCCATGAGGCCGCTCGGCAAACCTACGTCTTCTCCGCTCGCGGACAGCTGGGTCGACGGGTAGCGCCTCCGTAGCTCCGCCCAGTAGTTCGGCGACGCCTGGTCGATCGCGTTGTTCGGCCCGGCTGGCGCGTCGCCGAAGCCGTCGAGGATGCACAGCAACAACGGGGCTCGGTCGCTCATGAAAGCATCTCGTCTACTTGTGCAGCGATCGCAGCCTGGCGGCCGCGGATCTCGTCGCGCGCCGCGGTCGCCCGCGCCATCGTTGCGTCCGCTAGCGCACGGTCCTTCAGCTCCGCAGCGTTGATGCGGACGTTGAGATAGGCGCCCTCAGCGCCTGCGAGGAGCAACGCGGCCCCAGAGGCGAGGTCGCTCGCGATCGAGGCGCCGACGCAGTCGCGGACAGCTTCCATCGTCACGAACACCCCCAGGATCATCTTCTGGGTCTCCTCAGGGACGAGCATGGCCCCGACCATCGACTCCTGGATCGCCGCGGAGCGCGCGACCTTCTGCTCGTCGCTCTCCTTGGGCATCCGGAAGGCAGCGGAGACGAGGTCGAACGCCGCGCAGTCGCGCTCCGCCATCGGTCGCAGTTGTTCGAGGTGGTCCGACAAGGCTGACTCGGCGGCGGCGAGGTCGCCTTCGCGGTCCACGTTGGCCTTCTTCCCCTGCGAGAAGCGGACCGTCATCAGGAACAGGGACGTGCCCATGCATCCAGCCATCGCTGCGGCCGCGCCGCCGCCTGGGGTCGGCGTCTTCGCGGCCATCGAGGCGACGAGCTCTTCGAACGATTGCGTCATCATTTGAGGCAAAGAGTGTCGGCGGCCACCTTGCGGAAACAAGGCCCGAGGTGCTTCCTTGCGGCGCGCGGCGCCGATTTGCACAGTTGCGGCATGAGGCCGATCCTGACCGCCGCGCTGTGCGCGCTCGCCGGCTGCGAACTCGCTGGGGCGCGTCCATGGCGCGGGACCACCGCCGACGCAGAGGGCCCTGTTCGCGCCGTCCTTTCGGGCGACCGCGTCATCTCCCTGGTCTCACCTACCGAGCTCAGCGCGCTGCCCCCTGCCGCGCGCCGCGCGTGCGAGGCGGCGCTTCCTGGGGGCGCGCTGCTGTTTTGCGGCGAAGAACGGACCCCGCGCGGCCAAGCTTACCGCGTCGAGAAACAATACGCCGAACCGTGGCCGCACGAGCGCGCCGTCGTCGTCTCCGAGGGCGGCGAGGTGCTCGAGCGCAGCCAGACCGTCCCGGTCGCCCGCGCGCCCAAGCACATACTCGCGACCGCGACGCGCTGCGGCAGCTACGTTGAGCGCGTCGAGACCATCGAGAGGCTGTCCACGCCGCCGCACTGGCTGGTCCAGGTCCAAAACCGCGACGGCCAGGTCTACGCGGCGAAGATCCTCAGCAACGGCGAGCTCGACGCCGTGCGCCGACGCACCATGTGCCGCGTCGACAGCTGACCGCCGACTCGCGGACGCCGCGAACGGCGACCTGCAGGTCAAGCCAGCTCGATCGGGATGGGGCGGAAGTCAATCGCGTCGACCGACGCGAGGTAGTAACGGATCCCGTCGGCCGTCCCTTGGAAGCCGTACTTGTGATCCTTGCCGTGCAAGTGGCCGTAGACGCAGACCTCGACGTGCGCATCCCGCAGGATCTGCACCGCCTCGGTCTCGCGGCCGTCCGAGTACTTAGGCGGGTAATGAACCAGCGCGATGGTGCGCGCCCCGCCCTCCACGCACCCTCCAAGTTTGCGGCCCGCTTGAACCGAGAGCTTGAGCCGCTCTAGCTCGCGCGCGAAGACCGTCGCGGATTTTTCGTCGGCCCACGGCGCGTCCGGCGGATCCCAGAGCCGCGTGCCGATGACGACCGTGCCGTCCGCCATCTTGATCGCGTTGTTCTGGAGGAGCTGCACCGAATCATCAAGGGCGCGCTCCACCTTGGCGCGGGACTGCCACCACGTGCAGTGGTTCCCCTTGATCAAGATCTTCTGGCCGGGGCGCGCGCACAGCCAGTCGAGGTCTGGCTGGGCCTGCGCGAGGTTCAGCCCCCACGAAGTATCGCCTCCGACCAAGACCCAATCCTCTGCAGACACCAGCTCGTCCCAGGCTTCCTGCATCCTGCCAGCGTGGTTCACCCACTGGTCACCGAAGATGTCCATCGGCTTGTCCACGCCGAGGCTCAGGTGAAGGTCGCTGATGGCAAAGAGACGCACAGGATAATGGCCGGCGGAGTCGGAAGCAGGATGCGAGCGCGACGACCAACGTAGGGCAAAGCCGCGCGGGACGAGATCACGAAATCTCGTCCAGAGTGCGCGGGTCGGCGCACGCAGCCACGAACTTCAGCCCAGTTGACTTCCCCGCCGCATAAGCGCCTGATACCTGCGCCCGATGGAGACGACCGATCAGCAAGCGCGACGCCGCAGGAGGTGGCGTGCCCGCGCGCCCGTGCTCGCCTGCAGCTGCAGCATCGCTGCGTTGGCGTTCTTTCAATTGGGCGCGGACGGGAGCGCGCGACCTGCCAGCGCGCCGAAGAGCGCGTCGGCAGCACCCGCGCTCCGCGCAGCCCTCACGCAAGCGCGGCGCAGCGGCTCGG
>JAYYEE010000236.1:0-5218 GCA_036160175.1 Planctomycetota bacterium | reverse complement strand
GGCGCGTCCGCAGGCCTTCAAGCACGACCGACGCCAGGTCGAGCGCGCGCCAATCCTCATCCACCCCGATCTCGAAGAGAGCCAGGTGGATGGAGCGAGCCAACTTCGTGGCTCGCAAGAACTCGCGCCGACCGTCGCGCTTCTCAACCAGATGCTCCGTCCGCCTCTTCATTTCCGCCCTCTCGCCGCTTTTCCAGCATTGGCTTCAGCTCGTCGAGGAACTGGCTCACGTCCTTGAACTCGCGGTATACCGACGCGAAGCGCACGTAGGCAACCTGATCGAGTTGGCGCAGCTCCTGCATGATGAGGTTGCCGACGACCTTGCTCGGCACCTCCTTGTCGAAGGCCTCCATGCACTGCCGCTCGATGCGGTCGGTTACGTCCTCGAGTTGCTCGTTGGACACCGGCCGCTTCTCGCAAGCAGTGAGTAGGCCGCGGAGCACCTTGGATCGGTCGAACGCGACCCGATCGCCGTTCTTCTTGACGACCCGCAGCGGCGCCATCTCGGCCCGCTCGTAGGTCGTGTAGCGTCGGCCGCAATCGGCGCAGACGCGCCGACGACGAATCGCGAAGCCATCGGAGCTCGCACGCGAGTCGATGACACGATCGTTGTCGGCCTTGCAGTAGAGACAGCGCATGGACGTTCGGTTTGCCGGTGGCCTGTAGACGCCCACCACCGGAAGGTGCTCTGCGGAAGAGGAGGCCATCTGACCACGGCCTCCAGACCTTGCAGCGCTTGCGACTCTACCGCCCCAACCCCTTGTATGTCAAAACCCCAACGCCAGGGCGCGATGGCTACTTGCCCAAGCAAAAACGACCGTAGATACGGTCCAGCAGGTGCTCGGCGGAGTGCGCCCCTGCGACGCCGTCGAGCGCCCGAAGCGCCGCCTGCAGCTCCACCGCGGCGACCTCCGGAGCGACCCCGACAGCGACCGCGCGGCGGACCGCCTCCTGGCACTCTTGCAAGGCCGTCCGCAAGGGACCGCCAGCGTCCGTCGTCGAGGCGCCGGCGCTCTTCTGGAGCGCCTGAAGCAGGTCGTCCAAGCCGCGCTTATCCGCCGCGCTGGTCACGAACACGCGGGCGTCGCTTGGGAGCCGCCCGCGCGCCTCGTCTGCCAGGGCCGGGATCTCCTCGACGAGGTCCGCCTTGGTGTAGACGACGCCGAACCAGGGGATCGGGGAGCGCAGCGCCATCTCGGGGACCCGCGGAGCAGACGCGTCGAGGACGATCAGGAGACCGGCGGCCCGACCTGCGAGTCGCTCGCGGAGCTGCAGCGCGGCCTCGTCCGCCTGGGTCGGGTCGTCCAGGTCTCCTGGCGCGTCCCAGAGATGGACCCCTGGCGACACTTCGACACGGAGCAGGTCGCGGGTCGTTCCGGCGCGATCCGCCACCAACGACCGGTCGCCGCCAGCGAGCGCGTTCGCGAGCGACGACTTGCCGGCGTTGGCTCGCCCCAGCAGCAACAGCTCTCCGCCCGGCGCGCTGGTTGGCAGCGAGTCCAGCAGCAGATCCAGCCGACCGAGCAGCGGGGACAGGGGGTCGCGCCAGAGCTCCGGCGAGACCGCGCCGGTGTCCAGGTCGTCGAAGTCGAAGCCGACCTCGAGCAGCGCGAGCCGGTCTTGCAGTTCGCCGCGGACCTCGCGCACCGCGGCGGCGAGCCCGCCGTTGAGCCACTGCACCGCGGCCTGCGCTTGCCGCTGGTCTTGCGCGTGGAGCAGCAACAGCAGCCCCTCTGCTTGGGCCAGGTCCAGACGGCCGTGTTCGCAGGCGCGTGCCGTGAACTCTCCTGGCAGCGCCTCGCGGACGCCAGCGGACGCGCCGTCCTCGAGCATGCGCGCGAGCAGCAGCCGCACGAGCATCGCGGAGCCAGGCACGTGCAGTTCGACGACGTCCTCGCCCGTGAACGATCGCGGCCCCACCATCGTCAGCGCGTAGGCGTCCAACGCTTGCCCGCGAACGACGACGTGGCCGTCGACCTGCCCACGCGCTCGCTCCAACGGCGGCTCGAACACGCGCGCTGCGACCGCGAGCGCGCGGGGCCCCGACACGCGCAACACCGCGCGATCGCCAGGCCCCGGAGCGCTTGCCTGCGCCACGATCGTGTCGCCGATCATCACAGGGAGGATCTGACGCCAGGCTCCCGCGGTCAACTCCTGCGCGACGTGCCGGCGCGCGAAAGATCGCCGGCGCTTACGCCTCCAGCCCCGCCAAGCGGCCAGTCGCGAAGGCTGCCTGGAAGTTAAAGCCGCCGATCGGACCGTCGATGTCGAGCAGCTCTCCGCACAGGAAGAGCCCTGGCTGCAGCTTCGACTCCATCGTCTTCGCGTCGACCTCGGTCAGCGCGACGCCGCCGCGGGTCACCTCCGCGGCGCCGTAGCCGAGGCTCTCCTTCGCCGGCACGCGGAGGTCCTTAACCGCCTCCAGGAGGCGCCGGCGCGCCGCCTTCGGGAGCCCGGCCAGCGTGGTTTCCGCGCTCGCCCCGCTGGCGGCGACCAGCGCTGCGCGCATGCGCTCGGGCAATCGTCGCGGCAGCAGCGAGTCCACGCGCCGCGCGCCGTGCTCCTTGGCCGCCGCCAACCACTCTTGCTCAAGCTGCTCGCGGTGCGACTCTGGCGCGAAGTCAAAGCGCGCCTGGGCGGCGCCTCGCTGCTCCTCCACGTCACCGGCGAGGTCCATCGGCGCCGGCCCGCTGAGCCCCTTGTGCGTAAACAGGATCGGCCGTCGACGGCGGAGCGTCTCCTTGCCGTCTGCGCCCAGACACGCGATGTCAACGCCGTCGAGCACGATGCCCTGCAGGTCGTGGACCCACGCCTCGTCGACGCGAAGCGGCGCGAGCGCGGGGAACGTCGCCGTGATGGTGTGACCAAAGGCGCGACACCACGCATACCCGTCGCCCGTCGCCCCGGTCCGGGGGTAGCTCAGCCCGCCCGTCGCGAGCACCACGCTCGGCGCTGTGAAGCGGCCTCGCGGGGTCGCCACAACGAACCGCTCTCCTCCCAGCGCGACCTCTGATGCAGGCGCCTCACGCACCAGCTGCACGCCGACGTCAAGGCACCGACGCAGCAGAGCGTCGACGACGTCCTTGGCCTTCTGCGAGACCGGGAACAGCTTCTCGAGGTCTTCCTCACGCAGCGGCACGCCGGCGTCTTCGATGAACGCGCGCAGCGCCGCCGGGGGGAACGACCGCAGCGCGTGCCGCAGGAAGCGTCCGCGACGCTTGCCGTATTGCGCCTCGAGATCCGGCCCCTCACGCGTCGTGGTCAGGTTGCAGCGGCCGCCGCCGCTGATCAGGATCTTCAGGCCGGGCCGCTGGTTCTTCTCCAGCAAAACGGTGCGACGACCGCGCGCGGCAGCCTGGAAGGCCGCCATCAACCCTGCAGCGCCGCCGCCGACGACGAGCACGTCCGCCCGATCGTCGGCAGACAGCGGACTAGTCCTCGGTCTTGGGCGCAGCCTCGTCGACCTTCGGCGCGGCGGCCTTCTCGGCCGTGGCGTCGACGGGGTCCGTGATCCGCAGCACGGGACGGCTGCCAATCGGCTCCTTGCGGTTCGCGAGGTAGCCCTTGCCCATCTTCTTGGGCTTGAAGCGGCCTGCGGTCGCGCCGCCAGCCTTGTATCGGGAACGTGCCATGATCTTGGTCTCCTTTGCTTGGCTGGGGGTTGGTTACTTGCTCTTGGCGATCATCGCCTTGGCGGCCGCGTTGGACACCTGCATGCCCGGCTTGTCCGTCAGGTCGCGCTCGTTCTTCACGGTGCGGTTGATCATCAGGTAGCCGTTGACGTGGCCCGGGACCGCGCCGCGCAGGAACACCAAGTTGCGCTCCTTGTCGATCTTGACGATCTCGAGGCGCTGGATCGTGACCTGCTCGACGCCGTAATGACCGGCCATCTTCTTGCCCTTCGGGACACCGTGGCTGGTCCCGTATTGGCGGCCAATGCCGCCGGCGCGGCGGTGGTTGATCGAGTTACCGTGCGATGCGTCCTGCGTCGCGAAGTTCCAGCGCTTGATCGTGCCGGTCCAACCACGGCCCTTGGTGATGCCGGTCACGTCGACGTGGCTCACCTCTTCGAGGATGTCGACGTTGACGGTGTCACCAGGCGCGACCGTCGGCGCCTCCTCCAGGCGGAACTCTTTGGTGAAGCGCATCGCGTTGTCGAGCCCAGCGACCTTCGCGTGGCCGAGCTCGGCCTTGTTGCTCGTGCGCACCGGCTTGTCGTCAAAGCCAAGCTGCACGGCGTAGTAGCCGTCAGCCGCGCGGGCCCGCTCGGTCTTACCGCTCTTCTTGCCCTTGTTGTTGGGGGCAGCGCGGTGGCCGTCTGGGTGCTCGCCGGCGAGCACGTTCTTCACCTGGGTCACCTTGCAGGGGCCTGCCTGCACGATCGTGACCGGCACACACGTGCCGTCATCGGTGAACAGTTGGGTCATCCCGAGCTTCTTGCCCAGGATGCCGAGGGTCTTTCTACCCGTCATCTTTGCGTTCTCCCGGGAGCACCGCTCCCGTGGTCAGGGGCGAAGAGGTCTGCCGACCACCATTGGCCTGCGTACGTTCGCTGTTGGGGCGGAACAGCTTAGGGATGCCTGCAACGGTTGCAACCCAGATCCCGCGCCGCGAGGACGCGCCCCGCGCGAAACCCACCGGCCCGCCGTAAATCATTACCGAGGCGAGATCAACGCAGGAACGACCGCAGCGCTAGCGCCAGCAAGCCGCACGCCAGACACCACCGCGCCAGGCTCTTGGGAGGCGCCCCGAACTCCGCCAGCTCCCGGGAGGTCGCCGGCTGCGCGTAACGCAGGTCCAGCTCCCCGGCCGCCACCGCGGCCTCGTCGGGCACGAGGTTGGCGGCTTGGTCATAGCTTCGCACGAACCCCCGCCGCAGCAGCTGAGGGAAGGCCGCGAGCAGCGGCAGGTTGGCGTCGCGGAGGCGGAACGCGAAGTGCATAGACGCGACCCCGTCGCCCTGCGCCAAGACCGCGAGCGGCTCGCGGCGCCCGGACTCCTCCGTCCAAATCAACGCCTCCCCCTCGGGCAGTACGCCGCGCCAAGCGCGGTCGATCTCCAACTCCGACAGGTCGAGCCCGCGCGTCACGAAGTGCTCGCGGTCCCATTCGAGGCCTTGAGGCGACAACCACGCCTCGGGCTCAGGCTGGTCGAGCAGCCGCGCGCCGAACGTCATCGCGCGCGCTGCGCCCGCCGCCAAGCCAGCCACGCCGCCGTC
>JAYYEE010000235.1:0-3016 GCA_036160175.1 Planctomycetota bacterium | reverse complement strand
GTTCGACATCCAAGACATCGGCTGCCGCTTCTACACCTACATCGCGACGATGCGAAACGGACTGGAGGCGGCCGCCGAGCACGGGCTGCGCTTCGTCGTCCTGGACCGCCCCAACCCGATCGGCGGCCTCGCGATGGCGGGGCCGGTGATGAGAGACGCCGGTCGAGACTTCGTCGGTGCGCACACGATCCCCCTGCGCCACGGCATGACCATCGGCGAGCTGGCGCGCATGATGGTCGGCGAAGCAGGGATCGACGTCGAGCTGGACGTCGTGCGCTGCGAGGGATGGCAGCGCGCCGACTTGTGGCACCACACCGGGCTGCCTTGGGTGAATCCATCCCCCAACATGCGGCGGCTGACCCAGGCCCTGACGTATCCAGGGATCGGCCTGATCGAGGGCACGAACGTCTCGGTCGGACGCGGCACCGATACGCCGTTCGAGATCCTGGGGGCGCCGTGGATCGACGCGCGCGTTCTCGCCGCGGACCTCAACGGACGCGGCCTCCCGGGCGTCGCGTTCGAGCCGGTGCACTTCACGCCGGACGCGAGCAAGCACCGCGGGGCCCGCTGCGGCGGCGTCCACGTGCTGGTGACGAACTGGCAGACGTTTCAACCGGTGCGCACCGGCGTCCACGTCGCCTGCGCCCTGCGCGCGCGGTTCGGTGACGCTTGGGACACCACGCGGCTCAACTGGCTCCTCAAGGACGACCCGACCGCCGCGGCGATCCTCGCGGGTGAGCCGGCGGACCAGATCGTCGCGGCCTGGCAGGGGCGCCTGAAGATGTTCGCGATGCGCCGGCGTCCCTTCTTGCTGTACGAATGAGTCGCGGCGTCGAGACAGCCCTGGACGTCGCGCTGCGAGAGCCGCCCGCCCGCTTGCGCAGCGCCCGCGCGTTCGGCCTGCTCAGCAACCAAGCGTCCTTGACGCGCGACTTCACACACGCCGCCGACGCGCTGCGCGCGCGCTTCCCAGACGCGATGTGCGCGCTGTTCGGGCCGCAGCACGGGCTCTGGTCGACCGAGCAAGACAACATGGTCGAGACCGCGCACGGCCGCCGCTGTGGGCTGCCGGTCTACAGCCTGTATTCCGAGACGAGGACGCCGAGCGCGGCGAGGCTCGACGGGCTCGACCTGCTGGTCGTCGACCTGCAAGACGTCGGCACCCGCGTCTACACCTACGCGTGGACGCTGCTCAACTGCATGCGCGCCTGCGCCGCCGCCGGCGTCGAAGTCATGGTGCTCGATCGCCCGAACCCGCTCGGCGGGGTCGTCGCGGAGGGAGCTCTGCTCGACCGCGACTTCGAGAGCTTCGTCGGTGGCGCCGCGGTCCCGATGCGACACGGCCTCACGCTCGGCGAGCTGGCGTCCTATTGCAACACGGAGCTCGACCTCGGCTGCGCGCTCCACGGGACGCCGCTGCGCGGCTGGCGCCGCGAGATGCTGTGGGCCGACACCGGCTTGGTATGGGTGGCGCCGTCGCCCAACCTTCCGCGGGTCGAAGGCGCGCTCGTCTACCCAGGCCAAGTGCTGCTCGAGGGCACCAACCTCAGCGAAGGCCGCGGCACCACGACGCCCTTCGAGCAGTTCGGCGCGCCGTGGCTCGACCCAGCCGCGCTGCGCGACGCGCTCGGCGACGTCGAGGGCGCGACGCTGCGTGAGGTCGCGTTCGAGCCGACGTTCCAGAAGTGGCGCGGCGAAGCCTGCCGCGGGCTGTTCGTGCACGTGACCGAGCCAGCAGCGTTCCGCTCTTACCGGATGACCTTGCGCATCCTGCAGGCTGCGCGCGCCTTGCACAAAGCAGAGCTGCGCTTCAACGAGCCCCCGTACGAGTATGAACACCGCCTGATGCCGATCGACATCCTGACGGGCTCCGCTGCCGCGCGCGCCTGGGTCGACGGCGACGCCGACGCCGCTACGCTTGAAGGCCTCGCCGACGCGCCGCAGGGCTGGTGGCCCGCGACCGCGCCGCACCTCCTCTACGAGAGAACATGACGGCTGCGAACCAGATCACGAAGGCGCCTGCGACGATGTCGTGGCGGTGGATCGCCGCGGCGGCGATGCCGGCGCTCGCGCTCTTTGCGCTGCAAGCGGGCTGGCCCTGGCCGTTCTTCTCCGATGACTCCTTCATCTCGCTCCGCTACGCCGAGCGGCTGCTGGACGGCGAGGGCCTGACCTGGACCGACGGTGAGCGGGTCGAGGGCTACAGCAACCTCTTATGGGTGCTGATGACCGCCGGGCTCGGCGCGCTCGGTCTCGAGCTGGTCGCAGCCGCGCGGCTGCTGGGCGCGCTCTGCAGCGTCGCCGCCCTGCTCGCGCTCGCCGCCGCGCTGCGGCCGCGCGATCTCCGCAGCGCGACGACCGCGGCGCTAGCGCCGCTGCTGGTCGCCGCGACCCAGCCGGTGATGATCTGGTCGCTCGCCGGGCTCGAGGGCCCGCGGATGCTCGCGCTGCTGGCGGGGGGCTTAGGCGGCCTCCTCCGGCGGTTCGGCGGCGACGGAGGGCGCGCCGGGCTACGCGCGGTTGACCTGATGAGCGCGGGCGTCCCGTTCGCGCTGGCGTGCTGGACGCGGCCGGACGGGCCGCTGTGGGCGCTCACGGCCGGCCTCGGGGTCGGCGCGCTCGCGCTCCGCGGCGGCGGCCTCAACGCCGTCGGGCGCGCGTTCTGGTTCGGGCTCCCCGCCGTAGCGGCGGTCGCCGCGCCGCTCTGGTTCCGGCTCGCGTATTACGGGGACTACGTGCCGAACACGGCGCACGTCAAGGCAGACCTCGACCCCGCTTCCTTCGCGCCGGGCTTCGCGTACGTGCGCGCCGCGATGGTCGCGATGCCTGCCCTCGCCGCAGCGGCGGGCTGCGGAGCCGCGCTCGCGCTCCTCGCGCGGCCGCGCCGCGCGTTCGCCCCGACCCTGCTGCTGCCGGTGCTCGCGTGGCTGCTCTACCTCTGCGTGATCGGGGGCGACCACTTTCCCGGCCTCCGCTTGCTGCACGGAGTGATCGCGCCGATGGCGCTGCTCGCGAC
>JAYYEE010000234.1:0-2622 GCA_036160175.1 Planctomycetota bacterium | reverse complement strand
CAGACGGCCGCTACGTGCTCGATCGCTGGTCCTCGATGGAGCATCCTACGATCGTCAGGGTCCTCGACGGCGGCACCGGGGAGTTGGTCCGTGAACTCGGCCGCGCGACGAAGGGCGCTGCTGCACAGTATGCATTCAGCGAGAAGCGGCGCGTCAGCATCGCCGCGCGCGACGGCTATCCGATGGACGCCTCGGTGCAACTGCCGCCGGACTGGCAGCCCGAGAAGCGCTACCCCGTCTTCCTTCCGACCTACTCGGGGCCGGACGCGCCGTCGGTCCGGGACCGTTGGTCGCACTCGACCTACCATCAGTTCTTGGCGCAGCAGGGCTTCATCATCTTGCAGTGCAACGTGCGGTCGGCGTCGGGGCGCGGCCAGAAGCACACGGGCACGTGCTACCGACAGCTGGGCGTGCAAGAGCTCAAGGACCTGGAGGACGCGGTCGACCACGTCTGCGCTGAGTATGGGGGCGACCCCAAGCGGGTCGCGATCAGCGGGTGGAGCTACGGTGGCTTCATGTCTGCGTACGCGTTGACCCACAGCGACAAGTTCGCGCTCGGGTTAGCTGGCGCCGGCGTGCACGACTGGCGGCTCTACGACACGATCTACACGGAGCGCTACATGCGCACCCCGCAGGAGAACAAGGAGGGCTACGAGCGGACCTCAGTCATCCGCGCGGCGAAGGACCTAAGGGGCCAGCTGGTCTTGATCCACGGCACGAAGGACGACAACGTGCACATGCAGAACACCATGCAGCTGCTCTGGGAGCTGCAGCGGGCCAACCAGCAAGACGTCGAGTTGATGGTCTATCCGCGCTCGCGCCACGGCCTCAACGGCGCGGTCCGTGGCCACAGCAGCGAGTTCCAGTGGCGCCGCCTGCGCCGCCTGCTGGACGACTAGGGCCAGCCGCACAGGCGCGCGCGCCTGAAGATCAGGCGCGTGGTGCGCCCGAGCTCGCGAGCGCGCCTGAAGATCAGGCGCGTGGTCCGTCGTAGCAGCTGCGGCCTGGGCAGCAGGTCTTGGGGGCGACGACCTCGTCGTCGGGGCCGACCACGGTGCAGGTCCGCGCGCACCAGTAGTAGCCGTCGCCTGGCTGCTCGCGGTCGTCGTAGACGACGTCGGCCATCGAGTTGGTGAGGATGTGCTTCATCAACAAGGACGGGCACGCCTGCGGGTGCATCAGGTCCTCGTGGGTCTTCTCTCGCTCGCTCATCGGGTCGCCTCCTCAAGGGCTGCGCGCACCACGGCCTTGCCGATCGGCAGCTTGAACGCGTTGTGGGCCAGCGGCGCCGCGCCCTGGAAGGCAGCCTCGGCGACGCGTTGGAACAGCTTGCTCGACGGCTTCTTGCCGACCAGCATCCGGGCAGCCTGCGGCCGCGGCATCGGGTTAGGCGCGACCGCGCCGAGCACGACGTCGGCGGCCGCGATCTCGCCGCCGTCCATTGTCAGCCGCACCGCGCACGCCGTGGTCGCCCAGTCAAAGCTCTGCTTCTCGCGGCTCTCGGTGTAGGCGGTCCGCACGTCGCCGGACGGCGCCGGCAGGTGCCGGGCGGTGACGATCTCGCCGTCCTCGAGCGTGTGCTCGGCGAGGTGCGCGCGCGGCTCGGCCGGGAACAGCTCCGACAGCCTGCGTCGCCGCACCTCGTCGCCGAGTACGGTGCTGTATTCTGCGCCCATGGCGAGCAGCGGCGGCGCTAGGTTGCTCGGGTGCACGCGCACGCAGTCCGACCATCCCATCACGGAGTGGTAGCGGTTCTGCCCGGTCATGGCGAGGCAGGTCGGCCCGCGGCCGCCGTGCAGGCAGCGGAAGGCCTCGCTGCGCACATACCAGCAGCGCGTGAACTGGAGGATGTTGCCGGCGACGGTCGCGCGGTTGCGGACCTGCGGCGTGCCGGTCGTCGACGCGGACTTGGGCAGCGCCGAGAACGCGCGGGCTTGCAGGGCCGGGTGCTGCTCGAGCGCGGTCAGCGTGGTCAGCGCGCCGATGGTGACCGCGCCGTCCGCCGCGACCTCGACGCCGGCCATCTCCGCCTTGAGCGGCAGCAGGTTGACGACGTTCGACGGCGTCTGCAGGCGCTCCTTCATCCGGTCGACGACGTCGAGCCCCGCGCCCTTGACGATGGTGTCCGGCTTCGCTGCGGCTTGTTTGGCCTCGTCCAGCGACTTCGGGACGACGTAGGTGAATGGTTTCATCTCGGTGGCTCCGCGCGGTTACTTCGACTGGAGGGCCGCGAGGACCTTCTCGGGGGTGAGGGGGAGGTGGCGGACCGGCGCGCCGATCGCGTGGAACACGGCGTTGGCGATCGCCGCGGCCGACGCGGTCGATGGTGGCTCGCCGAGGCCGGCGGCGCCGACGTTGTTGTGCCCGTTGGCGATCGAATGCATGTGGCACTCCAACTCCGGCAGGTCCTTGGTCCCGGTGACCTTGTAGCGCAGGAAGTCGCCGTTCAGCATGCGGCCGCTGCGCGTGTCCATGATGCGCTGCTCGTGCACCGCGTAGCTGACGCCCTGGATCATCGCGCCGAGCACTTGGCTCTCCGCGAGCTTCTTGGCGATGACCAAGCCGCAGTCCTGGATGCCGAACATCCGCTCAACCTGGACCTCGCCGGTCCAGGTGTCGACG
>JAYYEE010000233.1:0-6076 GCA_036160175.1 Planctomycetota bacterium | reverse complement strand
AGACTTCGACGTGCACGCAGCGACCGATATCACCGGCTTTGGCTTCGTGGGCCACGCGTGCGAGATGGCCGACGGCGCAGGCTTGCAGCTAGAGGTCGACGCGGCGAGCCTGCCGCTGATGGACGGCGCGCTCGAGCTCGTGCGCGCGGGCGCGCTCTCGGGCGGCTGCGCGCGGGGCAAGCAGCACTTCGGTCCACGGGTCGAGATCCAGAGCGGCGTGGACGCCGCGCTAGCGGACCTCGTGTTCGACGCGGAGACCTCGGGCGGGCTGCTCCTGGCGGTGCCTGAAGCCCAGGCCCAAGGGCTCAGCGACCGTTTGCGGGACGCGGGCGCGCCAGCGCACGCGGTGGCGGCGCGCTTCGTCGCGCGAGGCGACGACGGGCCTGTAGTCCGGCTGCGCTAGCCGACGACGCGTCGTCGCTGCTGTCGCCGCTAGGGTTTCTCGGGCGCGTCCGGCGCCGCAGGGGGAGGCTCGATGCCAGCGTCGTCGGCGCGCTCGGACTGTGGGTTCAGCTCCTTGAGCAGCTCCTGCATCTTGATGGCGCCGCCGATGCCCTCATCGAATACGAACTGCAGCTGCGGCACTGAGCGTGTGTGCAGCACCGCGCCGACCTCGCGCTGGCAGAAGCCGGTCGCGCGCTCCAGCACCTCAGCGGACGTGCGCCGCGCGGCGTCCTCCTTGCCCTTGGCAGCGATCACCGACCAATAGGCCTTGCACTGGGTGAACTCCTTGTCGAGCTCGATGCGCGAGATGGTGACCAACCCCAGCTTGGGGTCGGCGAGGTCACGCTGCAGCACGGTCGCGAGGCGCTGCTTGATCTGTTCGGCGAGGCGCGCGAGGCGGCGGTCGTTCATTGGTTGGGGCTGATGATCTCGAGCTGGTGGTCGGTGAGGGTGCCGTCGCGCCACTCGTCCAGCTCGTTGATCAGGTGATCCATCGTGCTGTTGACGTGCTTCGTGTCGCTGCCTGCCACGATAGCGCCAAGCGTGGCGATGGTGGGGTCGTCCAGGTCCTCAAACTCGCTGATGGAGACGTTGAACGATCGGCGGAGGCGGTCACGCAGCGACTTCAGCACGCCGCGCTTCTCCTTGAGGGACTCCGAGTAGGGGATCTCCAAGGTGAACTGAAGGACTCCGATGTAGAGCATGGCCGTAGGCCGCCTCCTCGCGCCGCCGGGTGTCTCGATGGCCGGTTAGGTGTCGCCGAGGGTCCGCTTGATGTACTCGATCTCGACGAACTCCATGGTGTCACCTTCCTTGATGTCCTGGTAGTTCTCGAGGGTCATGCCGCACTCGAAGCCCGACTTGACCTCCTTGGCGTCCTCGTCGATCCGACGGAGGCTCGCGAGCTTGCCGTTGTAGACGACCTTGCCGTCGCGGGCGAGGCGGGTGATGCAGCCTCGCTTGGCGACGCCGTCCCGCACCAAGCAGCCGGCGATCGTGCCGAACTTCGACGACTTAAAGATCGCGCGGACCTCGGCGTGGCCGATGACCTTCTGGATCTCCTCAGGCGCGAGCACGCCCTCCATGGCGTCCTTCACCTGGTCGATCAGCTCGTAGATCACCGTGTAGTAGCGGATGTCGACGCCCTCCTCGTCGGCGAGTTGGCGCACGTTGGCGTCTGCGACGGTGTTGAAGCCGACGATGACGGCGCCCGAGGTCGCCGCGAGGTCGACGTCGGCCTTGTTGATGCCGCCGAGGCCAGAGTGCACGAGGTTGACGCGCACTTCGCTGGTGGCGAGGTCGTCCAAGGACTTCCGCACCGGCTCCAGCGATCCCATCGCGTCCGCCTTGAGGATGAGCTTGATCTCCTTGATGTCCTTCTCTGCGAGCTTCGCAGACAGGGTCTCCAAGGTGACCGCGGAGCGCTCCGCGCGTGACATCTCGCGCTCGCGCCGCTGACGCTCCTCGACGACCTCCTTGGCCTTCTTCGCGTTCTCAACGGCGAACAGCTTGTCGCCGGGGCTCGGCAGGCGGTCGAGGCCGAAGAGGGTCACCGGCGTCGACGGCCCGGCCTCTTCGAGGTTGTTGCCGTGGTCGTCGATCATCGCGCGTACGCGGGCGAACGACTCTCCGCAGACGACTTGGTCCTTTAAGCGCAGCGTGCCGTCGCTGACGAGCAGCGTGACGACGACGCCTTGGGCGGAGGACTGGCGCGCTTCCACGACGACGCCGCTGCCAGCAGCCTCGGGGCGGGCGTTGAGGTCGAGCAGCTCCGCCTCGAGGTGGACCCGCTCGACGAGGTCTGCGAGGCCCTGGCCGGTCTTGGACGAGCACTCGACCATGCCGATCTCGCCGCCGAAGTCCTCCGACTGCAGGCCCTTGACCATCAGCTGCTGCTTGACCTGCATCGGGTTGGCGCCCGGCAGGTCGCACTTTGTGATAGCGACCACGATGGGGCACTCGGCTGCCTTCGCGTGGCTGATGGCCTCCTCTGTCTGCGGCATGACGCCGTCGTCTGCGGCGACGACGAGCACGACCACGTCGGTGATCTCGGCGCCGCGCGCGCGCATCGCGGTGAAGGCGGCGTGGCCGGGTGTGTCGAGGACGACGACCGAGAGCCCGTCATCGTTGGTCACCTTGTAGGCGCCGATGTGCTGGGTGATGCCGCCGGCCTCGTGCTTGGTGACGTCGCTGTCGCGCAGCGCGTCCATCAGCGAGGTCTTGCCGTGGTCGACGTGGCCCATGAATGTGACGACCGGCGCGCGCTGCGCGGTGTCTTCGCTCTCGCTCTTTTGCACGAGCTGCTCGATCAGCTCGTCCATGGCCTCCTTGTGCTCGACCACCTTGATGTTGCGGTTGAGCTCCAGCGCGACGAGCTCGACCTCGTCGTTGCTGAGCATCGAGTTGATGGTCTTGCCCACTACCTTCAGCTTGGCCATGAAGGTGAACAGGAGCTGCGGGACCGGCACGCCGAGCGCCGCGGAGAGCCCCTTGACCGAGACCGGCTCCTGCACCTCGACGAGCTTGTTAGGGTCGATCGGCGTGACGTTGCGCACCTTGCCCTTGCCGGCGCCCGGTCCGCGGCCGTCGCGGCCGCCGCGCGCCATAGGGCCGCGGCGGTGGCCCGGCCCCATCTGGCGCATGCTGCCGCGCTGCTGCATCTTCTGCAGGGCGGCGCGGCGGAGGTCGCGCGGCGCGGCTGGCGCCGAGCGTCGCGTCGCGTCGCGGATGGTCTCCTGAGGCAGCTCGATGCGCCCGACGACGGTCGCCTTCTTCTTCGGGATTAGCAGCTTGCGGACGGACTCGTCGTCGGCTTCGGGGTCGCCCGCGGGCTCTGCTTGCTCGGCGCTGGCGGCGGCCTGGTCCGCGGGCGCGAGCGGCTCTTCCGCTGGCGAGGCGTCTTGTGGCGCCGGCGCCGGTTCGGCGGTGGGGTCTGCTGCGGGTGCTGGCGCCAGCTCTTCGGCGGGCTGATCCACCGTAGCTTCTGCCGCGTTCGCCTCGCTGGCATCCGTCAGCTCTGCCTGCGGCGCCGGCACCGTCGAGGTGTCTTCTTCGACGGCGGCCTCAGCGGTCGGCGTGTCTTCGCCCGCTGCGATCGGGAGCTCTTTCATCTCCTCCGGCGCGCCTTCCACGGCCGCGCCCGGAAGCTCCTTCTTCTTCAGCGGGGCTTTCTTCGCGGGCTTCTTGGTCAGCGACTTCTTCGCCGGGAGTTCGCGCTTGGCGGGGACCTCGTCGGTCTCTTCGGCCACGGCGCTGAGCGAGCGCTTCTTGGGCAGCCCGCCGCTGTCGCCGTCGCCGTCAGCCGCTTTGCGTCGGAGTCCTTGGGCCGAGAGGCGGGCCTCGACCATCATCAAGTCGGCGTCGTCGAGCGCCGTCATGTGGGTCTTGACCTTTTCGAAGCCGATCTCGCGCAGGAGCTTCGCCCGTTCGGGTCCCTTCATCCCGAATTCTCTGGCCAGTTCGAAGACTCGTACTTTTTTCAATCGTTTGCTCCTAGGTCAGGGCCGTCGTGCTCGGTGGCCTTGCCTGAGTGGGTGGTGTGCTCTTGCTCGCGGGTGGGGTGACTAGGTGCTTCGTCTAGGATTCGCTGGTGCTGTCGTCGGCGTCGGGCGCAGCGTCGTCGGACGGCGCTATGTCGGACGGCGCTGCGTCGGTCGGCGCGGCGTCGCTGGCCGTGGGCTCAGGCGTCGCTGCCGCGGGTTGCTCGGGGACGTCGACGTCGACCGGCTCCTCAGCGGCGCCGTCTTCGACGGTGGCCTCGGCGCCTTCTTCGACCGCGTCCTCTTCGGCGACGGATTGCTCGAGCTCGGCGCGGGTCATGATGTCGATATCCCAGGCCGTCAACTTGCTGGCGAGGCGGACGTTCTGGCCCTTGCGGCCGATCGCCAGCGACTGTTGGTCTTCTCCAACGATCACCAGCGCCTTCTTTACGTCCGGATCGAGCGTGATGTCGCCGACTTCGGCGGGCTTGAGCGCGTTGGCGATCAGCGTCATCGAGTCGTTGCTCCACCGGATGATGTCAATCCGCTCGCCGTTGAGCTCGTCAATGATCGACTTGATGCGGTTGCCACGGACGCCGACGCAGGCGCCGACGCAGTCGACCTTGTCGTCGCCAGAGTCGACCGCGAGCTTCGTGCGGTAGCCGGGCTCACGCTCGATGCGGCGGATCATGATGGTGCCGTCTGCGATCTCAGGCACCTCGAGCTCGAAGAGCGCTCGGACCAAGTCCCGGTGCGTGCGGCTGAGGATGACCTTGACGCGGGGGCCGACCTTCTTGACCTCGTAGACCAGCGCGCGGATGCGCTCGCCGACGTTGTAGTTCTCGCTGCGGACCTTTTCCGAGCGCGGCAAGATGCCCTCGAGGTTGCGGCCCAGGTTGACGATGACCGTGTCGCCCTCGAAGCGTTGGATGTTGCCGCTGACGATCTCGCCGAGCTTGGCCTCATACTCGGTGTAGATCACGTCACGCTCAGCTTCGCGGACGCGCGTGATGATCGCCTGCTTGACCGACATCGCGAAGATGCGGCCCTGCTCCTGCATGGAGACCTCATAATTGCAGACGAACTCGCCGGTCTCGCGGTCGAGCATGATCTCCACGTCGTCCACGCCATACTTCTTCGCGAGCGCGTGCGACATCGCTTGCTCGATGCCGAGGATGAGCGCCTCCTTGTCGATCTCCTTGTCGCGCGCGATGGAGTCGATGTAGCGGAGGATTTCTGCGTGGTTGGCCATTCCAGGTGCCAGGGCTGGGGCGTGCTAGGGAGGGTCGTAGGAAACGGTTCAGAGAAACGCGAAGCCCGGACAGGCGATAGGATCCCTATGCCCCGGCCTTCTGGTCCGGGGTTCCCGACGGGCAGATCGCCAATAAGGAAAGAGACCCTTCCGACTGACCGGGCGGGCCGCGGTGTGTCTTGGGGTTGATGCCGCGTCCAGGGACCCGACTTCGAGCGAAGATGCTAGCCCGGCCGCCCCAGTGGGGTCAAGCGAAGCATTATGCGTCGAAAGTATCTGTCGCCCCTGCAGTTACCCATGCAGATATCAAGCTAGAGGCTCTCCAGCCCCCCATGCCGCACCACGTAACGTCGCTCATGCTCCGCCCGTTCGTCCTCAAGGACGCCGAAATCGTCGCGCCGTGGCTGAGCGGCCCTGGCCTCTCGCTGCCCCCAGGCAACGCGCGGTGGCCGGAGCGCTTGGTCGACGACCAGCGCATCGTCGCGCTGGTGGCCTGCTCGAGCGGGGAGCGGATGGGATTGATCAGGCTGGACTGCGGCCCAGACGGGGTCGCCGACGTAACCATGGTCGTCGCCCCAGAGCACCGTCGTCGAGGTATCGGCCGCAACATGTTCGGCGAGGCGCTGCTGCGCGCGCGCACGCTCGGGATGCGTCGGCTCGTCGCCTATATCGACCTCGAGAACGACCCAGCCTGCGCCTTCTTTGCGAGCGTCGGCTTCGAGGATTGTGGGGTCAGCGGTGACCGGATTCGCATGGAGCGCGTGGTGCACACGGGCGGACCAGGCGCGGCGCCGCTGGACGTGCGGGGCTGACTCGGCCGACGCTGCGGCGCACTCTTCGCTTGACCGGCGCATCCCCTGCTGTCTGCTTCGGGGATACAGCCATGCAGACAGCCAGCATC
>JAYYEE010000232.1:0-7164 GCA_036160175.1 Planctomycetota bacterium | reverse complement strand
ATGTGGCGGCTGGTATTTCCGCGCACGATGGAGTCATCCATGATGATGACGCGCTTGCCTTCGAACTCTGACCGGATCGGGTTGAGCTTGGCGCGGATCGTCGCCTGTCGCGCCTTGTCGTTGGGCATGATGAATGTTCGCCCGACGTAGCGGTTCTTGACGAAGCCCTCCCGGCATCGGAGCCCCAGCTCCTCCGCCATCGTCTGCGCGGCAGTACGCGCCGACTCCGGCACGGGGATCACCACGTCTGCCTCGAAGCCAGTGGCGCGGAAGCGCTGCGCCATCCGCCGCCCCATCTCGAGCCGCGCTTCATAGACGGAGGTCCCGTCGAGGAAGGTGTCCGGGCGGGCGAAGTAGACGTATTCGAAGATGCAGGGGCGGTGCGACCGCGCGCCCACCTTGCGGAACTGGGGGACGCGGTCGGGACCAATCCAGAGCATCTCGCCGGCCTCGAGGTCGCGGACGATCTCGTATCCGGCGACGTCCAAGACCACCGACTCGCTCGCGACGGCATAGAACGTGCCTTCCTCGGTCTCTCGCTTGCCGAAGATGCACGGCTTGATGCCGAAGGGGTCACGGAACGCGTACATGCCTTCGCTGGTGACGCCGACGACGCTGTAGGCGCCCTTGACGCGTTCGAACACCTCTGCGACCCCGGCTTCGATGTCGTCGATCGTCAGGTTGTCAGCGGCGCGACGCATCAACGCGTCTGCGAAGACGTAGAGCACGACCTCTAGGTCGCAGTTGCTCCCCAGCGGGACGCTGCGCTCGCTGAAGTAGGTCCGCTTCAGCTCGTGAAAGTTCGTCACGTTGCCGTTGTGCGCCATCGCGACCCCGAGGGGGTAGTCGAGCCAAAACGGCTGCACGTCTGAGTCCTCTCCTAGGCCTACGGTCGGGTAGCGGACGTGGCCGACCGCGAGGTTGCCGCGGAGCCGCTGGAGGTGCTTCTCCTCGAAGACCTCGCGGACGAGCCCGAGGCCCTTCTTCGCCTGGAACTTACCCTGAAACGTGACCGCGCCGGCGGCGTCTTGGCCACGGTGCTGGATAGCGACGAGGCCGTTGATGACGTCTTGAATCGAATCCGAATCAGGAGGTCCAAAGATCGAGATGAAGCCGCACATGGAGGGGCGCGAGCTTACCATTCGAAGCAGCCATGGCGAACTTGTGCAACGTAGACGGGGCGATCTCGGCAGAGGAGGACGGTCGCGTTCCCGTGCTAGATCGAGGGTTCCTGTTCGGCGACTCGGTTTATGAGGTGGTCCGTACCCACGGCGGGGTCCCGCTCCAGTGGCGTGAGCACTGGGAGCGGCTCTGCGCGTCCGCCGACGGGCTGATGCTCGACCTCGACCTCGACGAGCCGACCGTCGCGCGGCGG
The DNA here is from genome assembly GCA_036160175.1 of Planctomycetota bacterium. GTDB lineage: Bacteria > Planctomycetota > UBA1135 > UBA1135 > UBA2386. Next base: position 5,789 of record JAYYEE010000232.1, on the reverse strand, counting down.
GTGCACGAGACCGTCGCAGCTGCAGACCACGGAGACAGCTACGTGCGCATCGTCGTAACGCGCGGCACCGGCGACGCCCCCAACATCGACCTCGCCTACGCCACGCGGCCGCCGACCTGGGTCATCCTCGTGCGCCCGCTGTCGCTCGCGACCGGTCAACCCGTGCACTTGGCGGTCGTCGACCGACTTAGAAATGACCGCCGCGCGCTGGATCCAGCGACCAAGAGCGGCAACTACTTGAACAACGTGCTCGGCTTAGCCGAGGCCAAGGCGAGCGGCGCGACCGACTGCGTGATGCTCAACGCCGCCGGCGAGGTCACCGAGGCTTCGACCTCCAACCTCTTCATTCTCCGCGAGGGGGTCTGGTGCACGCCGCCGCTAAACGCCGGCATCCTGGCCGGAATCACGCGGCGTGACCTGCTCGCCTTCCTGCCGACGGTCGGCGAACGAGTCGAGGAGCGTCGGCTCACGCGCGCTGACTTGGACGCCGCCGACGAGATGTTCTTATGCAGCACGCTGCGCGACATGTCGCCCGTGACGCACCTCGACGGGCGGGCGCTCGGCGGCGCGCCCGCCACAGCGCGCCTGCTCCAGCAGTTCAGCGCGCATCTGCGCCAGCGCATCGCAGAGCAAGACGCGCCGCGATGGCGCCAATTGATCGGCTGAACCGATCAGTCGTCGAGCGCGCTCGCGAGGATCGCCTGGATCTTCTCCAGGGCGCCGCGATAGCGCGCCTTCGCCTGCTCGCTGCTCTTCACGGCCGCGACGATGCTCGCGAGCGAGCCGTCGAGCGCAGCGGCGGGCGACGCGTTCTTGCGCGGGCGGCCCGGGCCGCGCTTCACGAGGCCGGCGCTTGCCCGCGCCTTCGCCTTAGCCTTCGCCTTCGCGACCTTGCCCTTTCCGCGTGCAGCCTGCTTGACGATGCCGAGCATCGCTTGCGCGCGCCCAAACATGACCGGGAAGACCTTCAGCTTCTTCTTCGCGGCCGCCGCGGCGATGTCCTTGTAGGTCGCCTTGGGGTTCTTCTTGAGCGCAGCGACGATGAAGTCGAAGCCGGGACTAGTCTTCTTTGCAGCCATATCGAATCTCTATTACGGGGCCTTATGCGGCGCATATTCATATCACGCCTCTACATATGATGACCATATAAATATGGCCGGGCCAGCGCGGCCGCGCCGCGCTATTTGCCCGCGGCCGCGGCGGCGACCGTCCACGACTCACCCGGCGCAAGCAACAGCGACCTCGTCGGCAGCAGCATGCGCTGCAGCGTGTGGAGGTTCTTCAGCCGGACCCGCGCCGTGTTCGCGTACTCCTGCGGTAAGAAGGCGTCGTCGAACAAGACCAGCTCAGGCTGCACCTTCTTGACGAGCTGGATCACCGCCCGGTTGCGCGCGGAGACGATCATCACGCCCACGTCCCAGGTCTCGTCGACGGACGTCGTCTTAAGCGTCGGCCCTGCGACCAACAACTCTGGGCACCCCGCGATCTGAACGCGGTAGCTGCAATCGTACGGGACGGTTCCGTCGGGCATCGGCGCGCCGAGGACGTGCAGCGCGACGTCGTTGTCGTCGCCGATCGACTCACCCATCGTCACCAGCGGCATCTTCTCCATCGCGACGACCGGCATATGGAACACGATATGAGAGAGCACGGGACGCACCGGCTTCGCCGTGAACATGCGTAACAGCAGCTCGTCGTTTCGTCGAGTCATAGACAGCGGCTGCGTCAGCACACACAGCTGGGCGCCGCCCCAAAGCCACTGGTGCACGTCAGGACCCGCTGGATCGACCAACAGGTTCCTGCGGTTGGTGCGCACCATCCAGCCTCCCGCGGGGAGCCGAAAGAGCCGCAGCGAACCAGCCGGCACGTCGTCCTCGCCGAGCTTACTGACCGCGTGCATGCGCTCTCGCACCCACCGGAACAAGCCACGCCCGGCGAGCCCAGCGACCTCGCGGCTCATTCGCCGGTTGATTCGCTGGTGCAGCTCTAGCCAGTCAACGCGCGGCATACGCTCGAAGTGTCCGTCGATTTTCTCCAAGACCTTCAAGCGCTCGATGCCGCCAGCCTCTTGGGGCGTCACCTTGCCGTCGTAGACTGCCGGGGCGCGACGCAGCAGCTCTGCCGTCAAGTCGCGCCAGTATTCCGGCGGCTCGACTGGCTCGCGCGTGACGCTCGGCTTCGGCGGGAACTCGGGTACGACGCCCCGCAGCGGCAGGTCGTCCTTGCAGAGCATCACGCCTCCGAGGATCCCCGGGTCGACGACAGGGCCCATGCCGAACGTCCAGCCGACGCGAGTCTGCGGCATGCTGTCGGTCTTTTCGTCGAAGTCGTTGAGCACCATTTGCAGGTCGACCACTTTGCCGGGGGCCGGCTGCTTGCCCGGCGGCAAGATCTCGCTCCAAGGGATCAGCGCCTCGTAGCTCGTGATGCCTTGCTCTTGGTCGTGCACGACGACCATGCGCGCGGGCGCCGAGAGCACGCGCGCGGTCCCGCGCAGCCGGTCCCACTGCACGACCTCGCGGCCGTTCTCATCCGCGAGCCAGAACTCACGGTCATCGTCGCGGCCCGGGTCCGGCCCGTTTGCGCGTGTGTCGCGCTCTGGGTCGAACGTCAGCATCAGCGAGTCAGCTGCAGGGATCTCGGTCAGCTGGAGCGTGTTCGCGTCGAGCGCGCGGTGCCACTCGTCGCGCGCCGTACACGCGACGTAGAGCGCGCTCTCGTCCCACATCATGAACACCACGGCGCTCGCGTCGTCAAAGCCGCGCCAGGCGCCGTGGCCTGTTCCAGACAGTTGTCGACGGTCGTTGAGCTGCATCGCCGGCAGCTTTGGCCAGTCAATCAGCGAGCCGTCGATCGTGATCTCTCGATCAGCGCGCGGCAAGGCGAGGCCCTGGGGCAACAGCATCGGTCGCAGCTGCTGCGGCGTCGCAGGCTGCTGCTGCGCCGCTACAGAGACTAGGCAGAGCAAGGGCGCGAGGAGCCGCAGTCCGGGGGCTGGCATCATCAATTCTGGAGCTTGCGCAGGCACAGGTAGTTCAGGACGGCGTGAGCGCTCGTAGAGCCGAGCAGCCCGAAGCCGCACTGCACGAGCAGACCCATGGTCAGCGCGTGCAGCAACGTGAAGGTCAGCCATCGGCTCCCACCTACAGCACTATTCAGCAGCACGTAGGAGGCAACCGAACCGAGCAGACCAAAGACATCCTGCACGGCTAGGCGAAAGAACAACTCCTCAGCGAACGCAGAAAGCACGGCGAACGCAACACCGGTCCCCGCTCCCGCGGTCGCGAACATCCGCTGCGCCGCCGATGTCAACTCCGCGAAGTGTCGGTCTCGGCGGACCGCTCGATCGAGCAACGCGGCCCCGGCTAGGCCAACCGCGAGCCCGGCCGCAGATCCGGCGACTGGGCCGTGGTCGCCGATCGCGGCGTCACCGAGGGCATCGACGCGGCCCCGCAGCCACAGCCACCCCAGCGCGGCGATCACCATCGCGCCGTAGACGACGACGCCAGCTCCGAGCACGGCCAGCGGCTCTGGTTGCCCCTCGGGCTGAGGCTCACCCCCGTCCGTCGTCATCTCTTCAACGTCCGGACCCGCTCCCACGGACCAATGACCCACTTGGGGGCCCCGCGGCAGGAGTCCTGCGGCACGTCGCCAAACTGGCGGCTATCTCGAGAGTCGAAGGCGTTGTCGCCGAGCAGGAACCAGTGGCCAGGCCGCACGAACTTAGGCCACGGGCGGTCTTCGCCGACGCTGGTCACCGGATCTCGATACGCGTAGACGTCGCGGAAGACGCGCATCTTGGTGAGCGTGGCCGCGCGACCCCCGACAGCGCCGACGTGCAGCCAGGTCTTGGGGCGGGGATGAACGCCCGCGCCGGGCGTCTTTAGGGCATAGCAGTGCTCCGCGCCGAGCATGACGAAGTCACGGCCGTCTAGCCGGCCGAAGGTCGCCTCGCCACCCCAGCCCGCGCCGAGCGCGCCGCGCTGCTCTGCGACCTCCTTGCCGTCGACCCAAACCTGCAAGACATCCTGCTCCGCGATCCAGACAAAGGTCGTCGCGAAGTCGGTGCTGTCGATCGAGAGCAGCAGCGCCTCGGGGCGGCCGGCGAACGCGAGCGCGACGCCGCAGTCCGCCACCATCACGTCCTCACCGCTGACGTCGCACGCGCCCCGCATGTCGATGAACGAGGCGTCGACTGGGCGGCTCGTGCCGATGGTCCCGCGCGGCAGCGCGGTCATGGCGCCGCGGCGATGCCGCGCAGCGTGCTTAGGGGTCGCGAGCTCCGCGCGCGCAGCGTCCAGGGTCGCGCCCATCGGCGCCAAGACCCAACCGATCTCCGCGGCCGACGCGGCGCGCAGGTCGAGGCGCGCCTCGCTCGAACCTGGTCGACCAGCTTCCGCCCACGTCACGCTGCGGCCCATCGCCGCGCGGGGCTCCTTGACCTCCCTGCGCATCTGCTGCGCGTTCTCCCCCAGCCACAGGTCCCCCTTGAGGATGTCGACCCAGCAAAGAGGTTCGTCCCCAGAGGCTGCGATGCGCTTGACCAGCTGGTGACCAGGTCGCTGTGGGCTCTCGACGACGACGAGGTCTCCGCGCGCGAGATCGGCGGCGCGCGCGGTCTTGTCGACGAAGACCACGTCCCCGTCGACTGGGTCGCCGTAGAGGAGGGGCTGCATGCTGTCCGACGGAACGAGGTAGCGATCGCCGACGTAGCGCCGCAGCACCTGAACGGTCAGCACGGCGATCGCCGCGACCACGATGGCGTCGCGGATGAGGCGGGGCGTCGAGGTGCGGGCGGTCATGGGCGGGAGGAGAAGAACAGGTCGTGGAGCAGCTCGAGCGTCGCTCGCAGCTGATGCGCTGCCACCGAGAACGCCACAGCGCTCCCGACCGTCACCAGCCCAGCGCAGGCGGCCTCGACCCCCCCACGTTTGAGCGTCGCGAGGACTCCGTCGATCCCACCGTGGTCGGTCAGCGCTGCGTCGCCGATGACGCCGACGACCGCGCGGTCGGAGACGATGTCCACTTCGCCGTGGCCCGCGATCGCTGCAGCAGCGCGCTCGACGTCGCCGTCGGCGACCACGACGGTCACGGCGGCCTCCCGGACGGTCACCGGCCCGACATCACAGCCGAGCCCGTCGAGGTCGCAGAAGACCTCGGACAAGAACGTGTGCTGCGGGACCAGCCGCTGCGAGCGCACGGTCACGAGGCCGACGTCGCCGAGGTGCGCGATCGCGCGCACGACCGGCTGGCCCGCGGCCACCGCTGGCTGCACGGTCGTGCCAGCGGCCCCCGGCGCGAGCGTGCTGCGCACCCGCAACGGGATGCCGCCTTGACGCAGCGGCACCATCGCAGCTGGGTGCAGCACCTCGCTCCCGAACGCCGCCAAGTCGGCGAGGTCGGCGAAACTCATGGTCGGGATCGAGCGCGCGGACGGGACAGCGCGCGGGTCAGCGGTGTGCACCCCGTCGACGTCGGTCCAGATTTGGACCTCGGCCGCTCCGACCGCCGCTCCGATCCACGCCGCCGAGAAGTCGCTGCCGTTGCGACCCAGCGTCGTGATGTTGCCCGCGTCGTCCGCGCCGACGTAGCCGGTCACGACCGGCACCCCGTCGATGGCGTCGAGGTGCCGGTGAATCCGTCCGTCGTCTGCGACCGGGCGCGCGCGGCCAAACGTGCTGTCCGTGCGGAGACCTGCGTCGAACGCGTCGACCGGCACAGCTGGGACGCCGGCTTGTCCCAATGCCGCGGCGAATACGCGCGCGCTGAGCCGCTCGCCGTAGCTCGCG
>JAYYEE010000231.1:0-3093 GCA_036160175.1 Planctomycetota bacterium | reverse complement strand
GCCGCTACCGCGAGAGCGACGGCATCTACAAGGATCCGAAGGCGCTCAACGCGGACTACCGCCTCGAGGTCCCCACCGACGACGGCAAGCTCGAGGAGAAGGACATCCCGCTCCGCCGCGCGATGAACGCCGTGCTGCTTGACGCCTACATCGCCGACTGCACGCGGATCTGCCAACGCTGGAACCGTGAGCTCAAGAAGCTCGGCATCCAGGAGGAGATCCACCTCCCGAACCGCAAGTTCAACCGTCAGCAGGGCGTCTACGCGGGCTACCGCTTCAACCCCGCCGGCGAGCTGATCGACGAGGCGACCTGGACCCAGGAGCACACCAACTGGCTCCCGACCAAGGCCGACCGCGAGTATGTCGACTCCTGCATGGTGAAGGTCACCGAGCCCGGCAAGTTCGCGAACTACATCGCGCCGCCGAACAAGGGGCCGAACAACCAGCCCGTCGACTTCGAGTACGTCAAGTTCCACTAGCCGCTCCGCGCGCGGCCGCCATCCGGCGCGCGCCGACAACCACTACGACCGATGAGCAACCGACTCTGCTACGTGTGTGAAGGCGGCGACTGCACCGAGATGGGCAGCGGCGACCTGTTTGACAAGTTGCGCGACCTCGTGAAGGAGTTTGATCCGAACGAAGAGCGCATCAAGATCCGCCGCTACCCGTGCTTCGGCGCGTGCGAGCACGGCGTCAACGTGACGCTGTACCCGGACAAGGTCTTCTACAGCACGGTGAAGGAAGAGGACCTCCCGTCGATCGCCGCCCACATCAAGGGCGAAGGCGAGTCACCAGAGCACCTGACGGGCAAGGCTGAGCCGGACGTCGAGCAGATCATCTGGGACATGCTCGACAGCCCCTACTAGCTGGTCTTACTAGCCGGCCCAAGCGGCCGGCCCAGCTACGGATCACCGCGCCTCAGCGCGTGCGCACCAGCGCGTGCGCACCAGCCGCTGCGGCGAGCCCATCCGGCGCTGCAGCGGCCCCCTCGCCTCCAGGTCGAGCTTGACCGCAGTCAGGCGTGACGAGACCGACACGTCGGCGGTGCAGACGTCCGCCTGCAGGTGAGGGCGGACGCGCTCGGCCAGCCCCTGGAAGGGCACCCCCGGCGCGCCTTCGGGGACGACCGCGAGCAGCGCCGCGACCATCCCGTCATACTTGGCACGCTCGATGCGCACCCGCTTCTTGCCGCCGGGGTGCTGCGTCAGGGCGCGGTCGGTCGCGGTCACAGGGGGCAGCTCGGAACGGGCGACTACTTGCCGCCCGTGAGCTCGCTGACGAGGCCGAACTCCTCATACACCTTCACCAGCGCCTCGACCATGATCGCCGAGTGCACGCCGACGCAGCGGTTGACCTCTTCGTCGAACCAGTAGTTGCCCGGCAGCGACTCGATGTTGCCGTCGAAGACGAGGCCGACGACCTTGGCGTCGCGGTCGAGGATCGGGCTGCCCGAGTTGCCGCCGATGATGTCGCAGGTGCTGACGAAGTTGTACGGCGTGCTCATGTCGAGCTCATCCTTCTTGTCGAGCCACTGCTGCGGCAGGTCGAACGGGTGCTCGTTGTCGAACGCGGCGTTGCGCTCGTAGAGGCCGTGCACGGTGGTCTTCGGCGAGACCTTGGTCGTGCCCGCCTCGTAGCCCTCGACCGTGCCGTAAGCGAGCCGCAGCGTGAACGTCGCGTCGGGGTAGTTCTTGTCCCCGTAGACGTCGAAGCGCGCCTTGTTGATCACTGTCTTGTGCTCGGCGACAGCCTCCGTCGACGCGGCCATGTCCTTGCGCATCGCCTGGAAGTTGACGCGCTCGCCGCTGTGCTTAGCCATGAGCTTCTCCATCTCGGCCTTGATCGCGGCGAAGGCTGCCTGGACCTCGTCCTTGCCGGACTTCTCGATCAGCTCCTGGTCACGGGCCTGGATGAGCGCCATCCGCTCCTCGTCGAGCAGACCGTTGAGGTGACCCGTGAACGCCTTGAGGCTGTTCATCTGGCCGAAGTAGGTGTCGCGCAGCTGGAACGCGGCCTCTTCGCTCTGCTCCATGCGGGCCTTGATGACCCGCACGTTGTTGGTGAGCAGCGCGACGACCTGCGGCGTCCACAGGTCGCGGTGCATGACCATCTCGTCGTAGGTCAGCGAGCGCTCGGTGCCGCCCGGGTGCCCTGAGACAAAGACGAGGTCCCCGTTCTTGGCGCCGTCGGTCTCAAACTGGAAGAACCACTTCGACGAATCAATCGGTTTGCCGTCCTCGTAGACGCGGAAGAACGCGCAGTCGAGGCACCACCGCGGGTAGGTGAAGTTGTCGTAGTCCCCGCCGTAGAACGCGACCTGCTTGGCGGGCGCGAACACCAGGCGCACGTCGTCGTAGACGTGGTAGACGTAGGCGCGGTACTGGTTGCCGTCGTAGAGCGAGACGGGCTGCGCCTCGAGGTGCTTGGCCTCGTCGCTGAGACCGGCGCACAGCTCGGCGAGCTTAGCGTCGACGTCGCCGCCCTCGGCCTTGACCGCCATCACCTCAGCGGTGACGTCCTTGACGTCCACCAGCTGACGCAGCACGAGGTCCGTGCCCGGCACCTCTTCGCCGAAGAGGCGCGCGCTGAAGCCAGGCTCGACCCAGTCCTTCTCGGGCGTCGAGACCTTCTGGATCGTCTCGAGCGCGACGTGGTGGTTGGTCATGACCAGGCCGTTGGGCGACACGAAGGAGCCGGAGCCCCCGGTGTCAAAGCGGACAGAGCCGAGGCGGACATGGTCGAGCCACTCTTGCGAAGGCTCGAAGCCGTGCTTCTCCTTCAGCTGCTTGAGCGGGAGGCTGTCGAACGGCCACATGCCCTCGTCAGGCAGCGTCGACGAGCCAGGGAAGGTCGCGCCCAGCGCGACGAAGGCGAAGGCGAACGGGATGGCGGAGGTGAGTTTCATGGGTCTGTGTGCAGTCGCCGCTCGCAGTTGGGAGCGGGGGCCGAGCACTATAGGCAAAGCGGTTGCGCGCCTGCAGCACATCCGCGCGACTTTCCGCCCCTACGCGACGCGGCCCGCGCCCCCGGGCGGGGGGGCGGGGCGCGCGCGGCTTGCGGTACCGAGCGGGGGGGACGCGCCGCCCCTCGCGG
>JAYYEE010000230.1:0-3905 GCA_036160175.1 Planctomycetota bacterium | reverse complement strand
GGTCGCGACGCTCGGCGAGCGCGGCGCGCTCGCCAGCCCGGGTGACCGCGCGCGCTACGAGCGTGGTTGGCGCTACGGCAGGGGGGTGGCGCGCTGCATCGCGCGGCCGTCGAGCACCGCGGAGGTCGCCGCGACGTTGAGGGTTTGCGCGGAGCACGGCGCGCGGGTCGTCGCCCAAGGGGCCAACACCGGGCTCGTCGCCGCGTCCACTCCGGACGCAGGCGGGGACATGGTCGTGTTGAGCCTCGAGCGGCTCTGCGACAACATCGAGTTGGACGTCGAGGACCGGACCGTCGTCGTCGACGGCGGCGTCTTGTTGAGCCAACTCAACGACCGCCTCGCTGCACATGGGCTGTGGTTTCCGGTGGACTTGGGCGCTGACCCGCAGATCGGTGGAATGGTGGCGACCAACACTGGCGGCACGCGCTTGCTCAAGTACGGCGACGTTAGGCGCAACCTGTTAGGGCTGGAGGTCGTGCTTGGCGACGGCCGCGTCTTGTCGCAGCTCAACCGCCTCAGGAAGAACAACACGGGTCTCGACAGCAAGCAGCTGTTCGTCGGCACGACCGGCGTCTTCGGCGTCGTGACCAAGGCGGTGCTCGCCGTCGCGCCGCGGCCTAAGCAGACGGCGAGCGCGTTGGTCGCGTGCCGCGACGGTCGCGCCGCCCTCGCCCTGCTGGGCGCGCTCGAGCGCGGCCTCGGGGACGTCCTGAGCGCGTTCGAGGTGATTGGCGCGGCCTCGTTCGAGGCGGTGCTGCGCCACCACCCCGAGGCGAGCAACCCCTTCGAGCGCGTGCCGCCGTACGCAGCCCTGGTCGAGGTCGCGACGACGCTGTCGGCAGACGTCGTCGAAGTGGCGAGCGCGCTGGAGTCGAGCCTCGCTGGTTACGTCGACAGCGCCAGCGCGGACGTGCTCGACGTCGTCGTCGATGAGCGCGAGCGGTTTTGGCGGCTCCGCCACAGCATCAGCGAGTGCCTCGGCCGAGAAGGGCCGATGGTGGCCTTCGACGTCAGCGTCGCGCGCTCGCGGCTGCCCGAGTTCACGGACCGCGTCCGCGCGCTGCTGCGTGTTCGCTTCCGCGCCGTGCGGCGGTGTGCCTCCGGTCACTGGGGCGACGGAGGCAGCCACCTGAATTTGCTTTGGCGCGAGCGCGACGTCGAGGACGCCGCCGCGCTAACGCGGGCGCTGCAGGACGAGGTCTACGCGCTCGCAGTGGGGGAGTTCGGCGGCAGCTTCTCGGCGGAGCACGGCGTCGGGCCGCATAACCAGCGCTTCTACGATCAATACACCGACGTCCTCGTCAAAGAGCTGAGTCAAACTCTCGGCGCGTTCTGCGACCCCGACGACCTCCTCGGGACGACGCGGCTCGGCTGAATCCTCTCGCGGCCCCGCCTGGAGACCTCGGGATCGAGCGCGCGCACCATCCGATGCGGCGCTACGCCATGGCGTAAGCGCGGGCGCGAAATGCTCGACGCTGTTGCTGAGCAGGTAAGATGCTGCGAGCGCGCGCCGCCGTCGCTGGCCGTGCGCACCAGTTCCCCTCAACTCTCGGTTCCACCATGCAACGCATCCTCGCAGCTCTCTCTCTCTCCTTCGTCGCGCCGGTCGCGGTCGCGCAGTGCGTGACCGCTGGGCCGGGCGCCACCTCGTTCGGCGCTGGCGATGACGTCGTCGTCAACGCAGGCGCCGGCATCGACATGGGCTTCGCCTTCCCGCTCGGCACCAGCACCTACCAGTTCATCCACCCGTCGACGAACGGCTTCTGCTACCTCTCAGACGGCACGCAGGCCTTCACCGATTCGGACCTGTCGCCGTCGGCGGCGGACATGGCGACCGGGCAGGCTCGGGTCGCGGTGCTCTGGGACGACCTCAACGTCATCGCGTCCAACGGCGGCGACATGCTCGTCGACACGAGCATCGCGGGCCAGTGCACCGTCACCTGGAGCAACATCGTCGCCTACGGCCAGACGCCGTTGATGACGATCCAGTGCACGCTCTATGCGTCGGGTTCGGTTGACCTGTCGTACGACTCGACCGCCTATCAGGTGAGCAACGCGATCGCCGGGATCAGCCCTGGCGGCGGGGTGCCGCAGGCCGCGCCCGTCGACCTCAGCGCCGGGGTCCCGTCTCTCGACGACATGACCTATGAGGAGTTCCTCGCTGGTGGGCTCGACCTCGGCGGCTCCACCTGCACGCTGATCCCGATCGTGCCGGGCTTTGTCCCGGTCGTCGCGAGCGCTGGTTGCGCGACCAAGGCCGTCTACGGCGAAGGCTGCATCTCCCAGCCAGACGCGCGCTACGAGCTGTTCGGCGCGACGGGCGGCTCGGCTGCGGTGCCTGACATCATGGGCACGGGCACGACGATCACGTTCCTGCGGACCGGCAACTCCTACACGGTGCTCGACTCCTTCCCGGGCACGTACCTGCCGCCGAGCCCCAACGCGGTGGGCATCTCGGCCAGCGACGACGACTTCGGCGTGGTCGCGCTCTCGCAGCCGATGCCGGTCCCGGGCGGCGTGACGAACAACCTGCAGGTGTGCACCAACGGCTTCATCCACCTCAGCGACAACGCGCCGGCGGGCGGCGCCGACTACTCGCCGAGCGTCGCTGAGTTCGAGGCGTTCGTCGACCCGACGATCTGTGGGCCTTGGTACGACTGGAGCCCCAACCAGGCCGGCCTGCTCGTCGCCGAAGAGGTCAACGGCATCGTCTACGTGACGTGGGACGCGGTGCAGCCTTACAACGGCGCTAGCGCGGACACGTTCCAGTACCAGTTCGAGCTCGCGAGCGGCAACTGCACGATCGTGTTCGAAAACATGTCGTTCAGCGGCGCCAGCGGTTGGCACACGCCGCTCTTCGGCGCGACTCCGGGCAACGCCGTGATCGCAGACGACGTCGACTGGAGCGCCGAGCTGGCCGCCGGAGTCGTCGTCTCTGACGTCGGCATCGCGCCGCTGGCCCTCGACTCGAGCTTCCCGGTGCTCGGCTCTACGTGGGACCTGACCACCTCGAACATCGACCCGGTCTCGCCGCTCGCGATCACCTTCCTAGGTGACGCCGGCCCGGCCGTCCCGTTCCTGGCCATCGGCCTGAACGCGCCTGGCTGTGACATCCACCTGTCGACCACGCTGGGCTCGCTGACCGGTCTCGCGACTGCTGGCGCGGCCACGGTCTCGCTGCCGATCGCCAACAACCCGGCGCTCGCTGGCTTCCAGCTCAGCGCGCAGTCGATCAGCTTGACGCTGGTCAACCCTGCCAACCTGTTGGCCTCCAACGGCGTCCTCGGCACCGTCGGCTTCTAGCGCTCCGGCGGCGGGTCGGTTCGCCTCATCTTGAGGCGGCCGACTGCCGATAACAGGGACATGTCTGGGTTCCTGCGCCCCGTCCGCGCCCTGTTGCGCGCTCCCGCGAGCGAGCTCTGCTTCGCCGTGCGGTCGTCGCTGCGTTGGAGCAGGGGCGTGCCCGGTCGGGACGCCCTCGCCGGCGCCCCGACCTTCGCCTGGGCGCCTGAGCCGATCCGCGCGGCGCTCGAAGCGCGCGCGGACGCGCTCGAGCAGCGGTATGAGGCGTCGGCGCCCATCCGAGGGTTGGCGCCAGAGCTGCGCGCGCGCAACTACGCGCGGCTTGAGCAGCTGGATCGGCTCGCAGACGGGCTGGTCGCCCCGTGCTCCCCGGCGGGGCTCGTGCGCGCCGCGGACCTGGGCAGCGGCGACTTTTACTACGCGGCAGCTCTGTCGAGGTGGCTCGCGCGCACGAACCGGCCGCGCCCGTTAGACGTTGCGCTGCGCGGCGTCGAGGTCGACGGCTACGGGCTGCAGCGCGACGGATACTCGCGCGCTGACCACGGCCGGGGCCGCGCGGCCGCGGCGAGCGGAGATCGGTTCTGCGTGTCGTATGAGGTCGG
>JAYYEE010000229.1:0-19829 GCA_036160175.1 Planctomycetota bacterium | reverse complement strand
CGACCTGATCCACATGTTCCTGGACGACAGCCCGTCCAAGGTCAAGGCCGTCGAGCAAGGTCTGAAGAGCGGCGACTTCGAGAAGGCTGAGCGGGCCGCACACTCGCTGAAGGGCTCTTCGGGCAACCTGGGCGCGACGCTCGTGCAGGAGGTCTGTGACCAACTGCAGGCGACTACGCGCAACCGGGAGCTCGACGCGTCGATGCTGCTCGCGCCTGAGCTGGCGCGGCAGTATGCCTGCGCCGAGGCCGCGCTCCGCGCCGTGCTCGCCAACTACGAAGACTGAGGTCCGCCGAGCGCGCGCGCCCAAACACCCGCACAGGTCCGCAGCGCGTGCGGGGCGCAGTGGCTGTGGCGTGAGAGCTCAAAGCAGACCGGGCCGCAATACCCCGCGCGCTGGAGGGCGCCGAGCACCTCCGGAAAGTCCACCTCCCCGTCACCTGGCAAGAGGTGTTCGTGCACGCCGCGGCGGTGATCTTCAAGGTGCACCTGCGCGAGGTGAGGTGCTGCGCGCGCGATCACATCGACCGGCTCCCCCTCCCACGCCGCGTACAGGTGACCGACGTCGAGCGTGAGGGCGGGCGCTTCGTCGCCGAGCTCGCCGCGCAGCTGCTCGTATTGGCCGACCGTCTCAATCGCCATGCCAGGCTCAGGCTCAAAAGACGGGCGGAGCCCGTGCGCGCGGATCGCCGCGCACGCCGCGGCGACGCCGTCCCGCAGCCGATCGGCGCTGTCAGGACCTGGCGCGTGGTCCACGCCCGCCCAGAACGACACGACCTCGGCCCCGAGGCGTCGGCCCATCTCAGCGACGCGGCCGTAGAACGCGACGCGACGACCCCGCGCGCCGTCGTCGCGCGTCATCAGCGTCGGCTCGTGCTTGGCAGTGGGGTCGAGCAGGTAGCGGGCGCCTGTCTCCATGACAGGCACTAGCCCGAGTTCGTCGAGGCGCGCACGGAGCGCATCGAGCGCGCCGTCGTCCGTCAGCGCTGGATCCAAGTGGCACGTGTCCGGCGTGATCGCGACCGCGCGATAGCCGTGGTCGACGAGCAGCTGCAGGCCCTCGTCGAGCCGGTGGTTCTGCAGGCTGTTGGTGTGGTAGCCGAGCAGCATGTGCGTCAGCCTCGGCTCACTTGCCGCCGCCCATCCGGATGCGCTTCTGCAGCTTGCTGATCCGTCCGTAGAGGTGGCCGAGGGTCACGTATTCGGCGGGCATCGCCCACTCCTCGAGCTCGGCCTCTTCGTGCCACACGGACGGCGCCTCGATCGATGCGATCGCGGCGTCGATCTTGCGCTTCGCCTCCGAGTTCTTCGCGCGCGCGCCGCGGTTGTCGCCCGCGTTCCTCAGGCGCGTACCGTGATTGTTTAGCGCCTTGGCTTCGTCGACCAAGGCGTTGGCCTTCTGCAGCATCTCTGCCGTTAGGGTCGGGGCGGGGCGCGCTGGCGCCTTGCCTGCGCGCGCGGCGCCAGTCTTGAGCGTCGTCGTGGGCGTCGCGTTGGACGCCGGCGCCGCACGCTTGGTCGGCGCAGGTTGCTGGCCCGCGCCCCCTTCGTCGCCGCCAGACTGCTGGCTAAAGACGATGAGCGCCACCAGCGCTCCGAGCGCGGCGACGCCCCCGAGGATCATCGGCATCTGGTTGTTGCTCGAAGAAGAAGCGGCGCGGCGGCGGGACGTGCCAGCGCCCCGGCGGGGCGCGCCTGCGCGGCGGCGAGAGGAGGTCGACGGAGCCATGAGGCGCTCCGTTCTATCCGATCCAGCGGCTCGACCACAGCCCGCCGCAGCGAAGGCTCAGCCGCCGCGACGCAGCAGCGCAAAGAAGCCGCCGTCGCGCTTACCCGCCAAAGGCAGCGACAGCTGCTGGCTGCAGAGCTCCAGGCCTTCGTGCGCGGCGAGCGCAGCGGCGACCACGGCCTCATTCTCCTCGCGGTCGACCGAACAGGTCGAATAGACGACGTGCCCCCCCGGCCGGGTCAGCAGGACGGCCCGGTCCAAGATCTCACGCTGCAGCTTGGGGAGCTCGTCAAAGACCTCAGGCGTGATCCTGCCCCGCGCTTCAACCCGGCGCCCGAGCACCCCGGTGTTCGAGCACGGCACGTCAGCGAGCACGCCGTCAGCGACCTCGAGCGCCGCGGCGTCCTCGACGACGTCTACGACCGCTTCCTGGCGCAGCCGCACGACGTTCTCGCGGATGCGCTGGCGACGGCGCTCGTCCGGGTCATACGCGTAGACACGACCCACCGCGCCGACTCGATCAGCGAGGTAGGTCGTCTTGGTCCCGGGCGCGGCGCAGAGGTCAATCACCGTGTCTCCT
Organism: Planctomycetota bacterium; assembly: GCA_036160175.1. Classification (GTDB taxonomy): domain Bacteria; phylum Planctomycetota; class UBA1135; order UBA1135; family UBA2386. The sequence goes on along the minus strand of JAYYEE010000229.1, from coordinate 17,520 downwards.
GTCTGGCACGGCAGCGCCGCAGCCGCTTCGACCGCGGTTGGGTCCTGCACCACAAACGCACCGTCGCGGAACGACGTCGTCGCGAACGGCGAAGCCCCGCTCACCCATCGCAACAACGCGCCGCCCTCGGCGGGCTCAATCCCGACGCCTTCATCGCGCAAGCGCGCGGCGAGCTCGTCGACGGAGCCGCGAGCTCGCAAGTGAACGGCTGGCGTGGCGCTCGCCGACGCCGCGAGCTGCGCGAGCCCGGCGTCGCCGTGCTGGTCGTGGACGCGACGCGCCAACCAGTCCGGGAGCGAGTGCACCACGGCCAGGCGGTCGACTGCGCCTTCGGGGAGCGGGGACGGCAGCTCAAACGAGCGCTCCGCACTGAGCGGTAGCTCGTGGCGCGGTCGCGACGCGTCGGCGGCGCGGTCCCGGATCAACCCCGTCAGCTTGCGCAGCACGGCGTTGGCGAAGCCCTTGTTCTGCCGCACGAGCTCGACGGTCTCGTGCACCGCCGCGTGCGCGGGCATGCCCGGCACGAAGAGCAGCTGGTAGCCCCCCATCCGCAGCGCGACGCGGAGCGCGGGGGCCTTCGGCAGCCCGCGGTGCGCGACGCCGAGCAACACGTGATCGAGCAGGCGCTCACGCCGCGTGACGCCGTGGGCCAACTCGAACGCGAACGCTGCGTCGCGGCCGTCCAGCTCTCGGCCGCCCAGCTCAGACCGCAGCCGCGCGCCGCGGTCTCTGTGCAACGCAACCAGCGCACGCAGCGCCAAGCTCCTCGCGCTCACCAACGTGGCCTATCCGAAGCGCGCGTCCGGCGCGATCTGGTGGCCGCGGACGAACTCGCCGGCGGTCATGTTGCGGCCGTTGTCAGGCTTGATCCGGGTGATTCGGTAGAGGTCTTTGCCCGTGCAGACGCGGATGCCCTCCTCGCCCGACGACTGCAAGGCGCCGGGGATGCCCATCCCGTAGAGGTCCTGCTCGACCGCGCCCTCCATCACGATGAAGCGCTTGTTGCCCAACCGCGTCTGCGCGCCCGGCTTGGGCGTCATCGCGCGCACGAGGAGGTCGACTTCGACCGCGGGCAGCGACCAGTCGATGACGCCGTGCTCCTTTTCGATCTTTGGCGCGTAGGTCGCCTTGCCGTGGTCCTGCGGCGTAAAGGTCGCCGAGCCGGCCGCTAGCTGCTGGATCGCGGCGACGAGCGCCTTGCCAGAGAGCTCAGCTAGGCGCGCGCGGAGCTGGCCGGCGTTCTCCGTCGCGCCGATTTCGGTCTTCTCCGTCAAAATCACGTCACCCGCGTCGAGCTTGTCGACGATCTTCATGACGGTGACGCCCGTCTCTTGGTGCCCGTCGCGCAGGCAGCGCTGGATCGGCGCGGCGCCGCGATAGAGCGGCAGCAGCGACGCGTGCGCGTTGATCATCCCGTGGGTCGGGATGCTCATCAGCTCGGGCTTGAGGATCACGCCGTAGCTGATCACCACGCCGACGTCTGGCTTGAGCGCCCGGACCTGCTCGACGAACTCCGGGGCGTGCGGGTCGGCCGGCTGCGCGCACGGGAGCTCCAAGTCGTTCGCAGCCAGCTTGACCTCAGCGTCGTAGATCTTCCGGCCCCGGCCGCGCGGCGCGTCTGGCTTGGTCACGACCAACTCAGGAGCTAATCCGCCCGCCTTCAGGGCCTTCAGCGCGGGGATCGCGAAGTCACCGGTACCAAAAAAGACGATGCGCACGGTTCGTAGTTGGAGGGAGGGTCTGGAGGCGTCTGTCGGGGCGCGAATCCGTGGCTGAAGGTAGCGGCGCCGCGCATCGGTGGCAAATCGACCGCCAGCGCTGCGGTTGAGCGCACACCGCGCACCGAGTACATCCATGGGCCGATGGTCGATCTGCCCCTCACGCTGCCCGACAGCTTGGTCCCGTACGAGCCGAGCGCTTCGCGAGAGTTGCAGCTCTTCGGCGCGCCGGTGGAGCTCGCGCTGCTCCCTGGGCGCAGACTGAGAGCGGGCGCCGAGCGGCGCGCTCAGCCGCCGTTCCAGCGCAGCCCTGCCCCACGGATCATTGAGGAGGAGTCGTATTGGCGGGACGGCGCGCTCGCGCTGACCCCGAATAAGTTCCCGTTCGCGCGCGACCAGCGAATCCTCTGGGTGACCGAGCCCGCCCGCGAACCCGATGGCGTGTTCTGGCAGGCCGCGTTGAAATGGGTCGACCGCGCCGACGGAACGGTGCTGCTGAACAACATCGGCGCAGCCGCCACGATCGCGCGCGCGCACGCACACTTGGTCGGTGAGCGGCTGCCGTTCTTGGAGCTGGTCCGTGAACAGCCGCTCACGACCGCGCCGATCGAGCCACCCGCAGGTTGCGAGCTCATCCAAAAGCGACTGTCCCGCTGCGTGCTCGGCGTCCGCGGCCCGGTCGCCGGGCGGGCGCGAGCCTTGGAGCTGCTCGCAGACGCCCGCACCACAGCGACCTGGAACGTCGTCCTCACGCGCGACGCCGCGTGGGTCATCCCGCGCGCGCAGCAGACACCGGAGCCGCACCTTGGCTGCCCGATGGGCGCCGCGGAGTTCTGGGGCCGCTTTTGCTTTGTCGACGAGGGCCCGTTCGCCGCGGCAAACGCCTCGACCCTGGGGGCCGCGTGGGAGCAGGCCGCCGCCCCGGCGATCGGCTGATCCGCGCCTGCCGCGCAGGTCACTTCGTCGGCTGCGTTCGCACGCTCAACTGTTACTCTCTGTCTCCCGATGGACCCACGGATCGAACGCGCCCGACAAATCGTCGAGTGCGAAGCTGTCGCGGTTCGCCAGGTGGCGGACGGCCTTGGTGAACCCTTCCTCAGAGCCCTGGACATGATCCTCGGGCTCAGCGGGCGCGTGGTCACGACCGGTATGGGTAAGGCCGGCTTCATCGCCCAGAAGATCTCGGCGACCCTCGCCTCCACGGGCACGCCTTCGATCTTCTTGCACCCCGCTGAAGCGATCCACGGCGACCTCGGCCGCGTCGATGAGGGCGACCTGCTGCTCGCGTTCTCCAAGTCCGGCGAGACCGAGGAACTGCTCGTCATGCTGCCGCACGTCAAGGCGTGCGGATCGACCCTCGTCGCGATCACTCAGGAGCAGGGCTCGACCCTTGGGCGCCACAGCGACCTAGTGCTCGAGCTCGGGCGAATCGCAGAGGCCGGCCCCCACGGGCTGGCGCCGAGCGCGTCGACGACGGCGATGCTCGCGCTCGGTGACGCGCTGGCGTTGGTCGTCCAAGAAGGCCGCAACTTCGGCCCCGACGACTTCGCGCGCTTTCATCCCGGCGGCGACCTCGGGCGCAAGCTGATGAAGGTCGGAGAGCTGATGCGCACAGGCGCGCGAAACCCCTGCGTCGACGACGGCGCGACCGTTCTCGCCGCGATCCAAGTGATGACGAGCACGCCTGGCCGACCAGGCGCGACCAGCGTGGTCGACGAGGCCGGCAAGCTCGTTGGCTTCTTCACCGACGGCGACCTGCGTCGCATGATCGAGGAGGGCCTGTCTAACCCCAGGGAGTTGGGCATCGCCCAGGCGATGACGCCAAACCCACGCTCCATCGCAGCGGATACGTTCGCGCTCGAGGCGCTCGCGCTGCTGCACCAAAACGCGATCGACCAGCTCCCGGTCGTCGACGACGCGGGCTGCCTGCTCGGGCTGCTTGACGTCCAGGACCTGCTAAACCTCAAGATCGGATGACGCACGACGACGTCACTGCGGGGCGGCCGCGCCCCAACGAGGACGCGCTCCGCGCCATCGACTTCTTATTGCTCGACGTCGACGGCGTCCTGACCGACGGGCGCGTACACTTCGACTTCGAAGGCCGCGAGTACAAGTCCTTCCACGTGCATGACGCCGCGGGGATTGTCTATTGGCACCGCAGCGGCGGTCGCTCGGGGTTTCTCTCTGGGCGCGGCGGCGAGATCGTCAGCCGCCGGGCAGCAGAGTTGGGCGTGCACGACGTCATCCTGGGCCGCGTCGACAAGGCGGACGCGTTCGACGAGTTCCTCGAGCGCAACCAGTTGCAGCCCTCGCAGGTCGCCTACGTCGGCGATGACTTGTTAGACCTCCCCGTCCTCAAACAGGTCGGCTTCGCGGCGACTGTGCCCGAAGCGCGGCCAGAGGTCCTGCAGCAAGCGCAGTTCGTGACGCGCAGGTCGGGCGGGTTTGGGGCGGCGCGCGACGTCATTGAGGTGCTCCTCAAGGCCCGCGGCGTCTGGCAGAGCATCGTCGCGAAGGCAGGTCGCCCGTGAAGCGATTGCTCCTGTTTGCCAGCTTGCTGGCTTGCGGGTTGTTCGCGCTGAAGTTCGCCATCGGCGATGAGGTCGCTGTGCGCACCGAAGGCGACCAAGCCACCCGTAGTGAGCGAGACCCGAAGCAAGATCAAGCGCCTGGCGTGCGGGTCGACAACGGCAAGCTGCACACGACGATCTCCCAGTCAGGAAAGCTCGTCTTCCCACGGAAACGCGAGGTCGACCTCGGCGGCGGTCGTGTGCGGAAGGAGACGTTGTTCATCCTCCGCGCCGAAGACAGCCAGCCTGTCGGTGACGGTCTCCAGCAGCTCACCGACGTCCGGCTCGAGCTGTTCGATGACGACCAGCACGCTGGCACAGTGACCGCGACCCGCGCGTTCCTCGAGCTCGGTCGAGACGCCAACGGACAACCACGGATCGACGAGCGAAAAGCGATCGACCTACGCGACACCGTCATCACGGGCGAGCCTGGCGGGCGACTCACCGGCCTTCGGCTCGACCTCGGCGACGCCAAGGTGAACGTCGGCGACGACGAGATCCAGCTGACGACGGCCGCCGACCAGCCTGTCTCGATGCGGTTTGAAGGCGACAGGGCAGCGACCCTAATTGGGCGCGGCGCTCGTACGCGGCTACCCAGGAGCAAGCACAGCAGCCTGCAGCAGGCCTCGGTGACGATCCTGTCAGCGCCGCGGCTTGAGACAGCGGACGTGAAGGTGCAAGCCGCAGGCCGCATGCACTACGTCGAGGACATGGTCACCGGGGCGGCGCGCATCACGCTCGAAGACGAGGTCATGCTCGACTTGGAGCGTGGCGGCCTCGCGATGACAGGCACGACGAGCCGCGGGAGATCTTCGGCGCGGGGGGATCAGTTCACCGGCTGGATCTCACGACAGCGCGCCGCCGGATCACGGTCGAGCGCCGAGGGTGACCGCCAGCCCTCGATGTCGTGGCAACGGATCGTCCTCGCCGGCGCGCCGGCGTCGATCGAGGTCCCCGGTGTCCAAGTCGAGACGCCGCGGATCACCGGTCGACCCGGCCCGCTCGGCGATCCAAATGTTGTCACAGCGCACGGCGGCGCTTCGCGGATCGAGCAGCAAGAGGCTGGATCGGACCGCCTGGTCGGCGTCTCGCCTCGTCAGATCCACATGATCCGCCCAGGGGACTCCGCCGGCGCTATGCACCGCGCAGTCGGGTTCCCACAGTGGACGACGCGCGCGCTCCAACAGCAGCAGCTCGTCGTCTTTATGGATCGATCGCGGATCGAACAAGGTGCGCGCGCGGTCGTCGCATCCGAGGGGATGATGATCGCTCGGCGGCTCGACGCAGAGACCAGCGTCGTCCAGGGCTTCGGCCGTATTGAAGTATCCGAGGACGGCGCCGTGCGACCCGCGCTGCGAGCGACCGGCAGCGACGGGGTGCTTTTGACGGTGACGGGCCAAGAAGAGCGGGTGCAGCTCGGCCCCTCAGACGAGGTCGGGGGCGCGGCCTGGCGACGACACAGGTACGAAGTGCGCTACGGACAAGCGACGCTCCAAGGCACCGGCAGCTGCTCGGTGGCACGCGCCAGCGGCGTCACACACCTCGCGTTGCGAGCTCCACACGATCAGATCGCGGCGTCGTTCGGCGCTGAAGAGACAGAGCTCCGACGCGTGCGGCGACTCCGCGCGAAGTTGGTCGGCGAGCGCGTCGCAGACCTCGACGTCTACGGGTTGCCGGTGCAGGCAGCGTTCACGCGCGCCGCAGAGCGCCTCCGAGCGCAAGCCCCACGCATCCGGCAGCTAGGCGCGAGGTCGATTCAACTGCTCGAGGTGGACGTCGACGAGTCGCCATGGAACGAGTTGGGCGCGAGCGACCGCACCCCGCAGTTGACCCGCACGTGGGCAACCTCGGGTGAAGATGACGCCGACTACCAGATCGACGTCCGCGGCGCGCGGGTCGACGTCCACCACTCAGGAGGTCGGACGGTCATCGTCGACACGCACGCTGACGAGGACCAAGCCGCGCACATCTATGCAGTGCTGCCGCAGCCCGACAGCGCAGAGCCGTCCACTGTCGCCTGCGCGGCGTCTCGCCTGCGCGTGCTCCCGTTCGTCGTCACGCCTGAGGCGACGGCCTTACACTTCGGGGGCGGCGGAGCGTTGCCGGCGATCGCGACGCACGCGCTCGGCAAGCCATGGCTGCTCGTCGATGACGTTCGGCGCTTCGAGATGGACGACCAGCAGCAGGGGCACGTCGAGGGGTCAGGCCACAAGCTGCTGATCAGTCAGGGCGGCGCCGCGGCCTTGTTTCTCGGCGACCCTGACGCGCAGACGCCCGCGGTCGTGCGACGCAATCAGGACGGGCGTGACGTCGTCGTGCGCGGCGCGCGTGTCCGGCTCCGCAGGGCGGCTGACCTACAGCTGTCGGCTTTTGGCACGTTCGAAGACCGCTCCACGTTGCTGCCCCCCACCATGACGTTGCACGAGGCTGGTGGCAGCGGCCTGCTCGCCCACATGGAGGCGGTCTGCCGCGGTGACATCCACATCGACCCTGACGCTGTCCGCTTCACCGGACCAGTCGAGGCCGTCAGCCTCATGCCCGACGGCGCGATCGACCCGCAAGGCATGAACATCGACGCACGTCAACTGGAGATGAAGCGGCAACCCGCCACCGGTCGCGTCGCGAGCGTGGAGGGGGAGGACGTAAGCGTCGACTGGCCGCGCCTGGGCGCGAAGGCTGGGCGCGTCCAGCTCGACCTCCTGCGCGAGACCTGCGTCGCAAGCGACTCGAAGGCGGCTGTGATCACGATGCCGGACGGCCGCGAGCTCCGATCGACCCGGATCTCGGTCAACTACCTGACCTGGGAGATTAGCACCGGCCCTAGCAGCGCGCGCCGCACGCCGCCTGTCGCCGAAGCAGCCGGAGAAGGCCTCCAGTGACGCTCACGCGATCGATCATCGCCGCCGTGATCGCCACCGTCGCCGTGGACTTCGCGCGCGCTCAGGTCCCCCAGGCAGACTATCAGCTGCAAAACGGCGCCTTCCGCGCCCGCAAGCGTGACGACTACTACGAGGTCCAAGCGCAGGGCGGCTTCCGCTTCGTCGTCGACGCGCTCGGGTTGACCGTGCGCGGAGAGAGCCTGCTCATCCTGCATGACCTCGAGACGATGCAGGAGGCCATCGACCGCGGTCGGCAACGCGGACTCCCGACCCGCGCCCTGCCGAACCCAGCACCCAGACGCAGGCTCTCGCCAGAAGCTGTCCGCCAGCGCCTCGAGCGGACCCTCGCCGCCGTCGGACGAGCTCCTTCGACGCAGCGCGCGGCGCCGAACGCGGTCGACGCGCAAGCCCTGCGGTTGTTCCGCTACCTCTACTGCGAAGGTGACATCGTCGTCGTTCAGCGCGGCGTCGAGGTGTTGCGTTGCGATCGCATGTGGATCTCTCCGATCGACGACCGGGTCGTCGTGGAGAACGCAGAGCTCCGATACCAGACCGCGAACCAAGCTGGCGAACAGCAGTTGGTGGTGAGAGGCCCGCGCTTGGTCAAGCAGGGCCCAAGGTGGATCGGGCAAGACCTTACGCTCACGACGTGCACTGCCGCGACCCCGCACGCGGCGCTACACGTCGGCGAGGCTGAGATCATCGAACGCGACGGCGAGTTTGAGGTCGTGGCGCGGGGCCAGACGATCCAGGCAGGCGGCATCGACCTAGTTCCCGTCCCCGACGCGCGCGTGTTCACCGGGAGTCAGAGTGAGTTCCCTATTAAGAGCGCCTCTGGCGGCTACTCCAACGCGCTCGGCGCGCAGCTGGGCGTCGTCTTCGGCACACCATGGAATCAGACCGGCGGCGCGCTGCACAACTGGCTGACGGGACGTCCCGCGGCTGAAGTCCGGGGCGAGTGGGAGCTCGGGGTCGGCTGGATCCAGGAGCGCGGCACGCCCCTGGAGCCGCGGATCACCTACGGCGCGCCCGGCTTATACGAAGGGTGGACCGAGGGTTTCTACATCGACGACGCGGGCAGGAACGTCCGCGAGATCCGGACCAACCTGGACGGCTCCGCCATCGGTGACACCCACCGGTCGGTCGTACGAACCGCTAACCGCGTCCACCTCGGCGCGAAGACGCACCTCGACGTACAGGCCTTCCACGCCTCGGACGCGGCCGTCTACAGCGAGTTCTTCATCGACCCGTATCGGGCTGACGAATTGCCGGAGACCAGCGCCTATCTTCACCACGCCGACGACAACCACCTGCTGACAGTCGGGACTCGCTTCAACCTCAGCGACTTCAGCTACCGAGACGACCGGTTCCTCGCCGACCGCTTCATCGAGGAGTTGCCGGTGCTGACGTACCAGTGGCTCGCGCAGCCGGTGGCCGAGACGCCGTGGGAGACGCCGATCGTCCTCGACCTTGAGACCCAGGTCGGCCAACGCCGCAGCAACTACGACGACCGCGCCGCGGTGCGCACGAGCGACCGCACCTTGCGCGCCGACCAACAGGTCGAGCTATCGGCGCCGTTCCACGTCGGGGCGTTCAGCGTGCGGCCATACGTCAGCGGCAGAGGGACGTTCTACGACAACACCTTGTCAGGGGTTGACGACGCCCGCGTCGCCCTCGAGGCCGGGCTGCAGATTGGCACGCGCCTCTCTAGGACTTGGCGGTGGGTCGATGAGCAGGGGGCACCAGACGCTGTCCGGCACGTGGTCGCGCCGCGTCTCACCTATCGCAACCGCTACCACGTCGACGACCGACCAGCGGATCTCTTCCAGTTCGACGACGTGAACCCGACCAGGCTCGCCCAGCTCGGCTACGACACGGCTGACCTCCTGGAGGAGCGTGAGCTCTTGCGCTTCGAGGTGCGGAACCTGTTCCAGAAGATGGACGGCGAGGGGGCGTCTCGACAGCCCCGCGACTTCGTCTTTGTGGACCTCGCTCAGGACTTGCTGCCGAACAGCGAACGTGACAATGACGGCGAGACGCTCGGGCTGTTCTTCTATGACGTGCTGCTACGACCCACCGTCGACTGGTTGCCGTTCGAGACCTTCGCGGTCGCCCACTACGGCGACCTCGACTGGGAGCAGGGCATGCAGACGATGGACACCGAGCTCACGGTCGGCCCGATCGCCGGCTTTGATTGGGCCGTCGAATACCGCGAGGACAGCCTGTTTGACGGCGTCCTCGGTCTCGGCGCGCGCACCACGATCTTTGACCGGTGGACGGTCTTTGGTCGCGCGCAGCGGGACCTGCAGCGCGACGAGTTCTTGAACTACTCGTTCGGATTGCGCCGGCGTGACCACGACTGGATCATCGGCCTCACTGCGGCCTACAACCCGTTCATTGAGGAGGTCACCTTCCGGCTCGACTTCCAGCCAACGTTCGGCGGCATGAGCGGGCGGCGTAACCGCTTCGGCGGCGCGGTCGCCAACGACCGCATGTCATACGACTATTAGAAGCTCCACCCGACGGTGAGCAGCAGCCGGTTATCCGCGTTCTTGCGTCCAGCCGCCGGGGTGTTGTCGTAGTCGAGCGTATGCGCCACAGAGGCGACCATGCTGTCAGTGAGCGAGGTGGTCATCTCTGTCACCGCCTGCAGGTAGTAGTCGTCGCCGTCCTCGACCGAGGGGAACGCCTCCACGCGGTGCACCACCCGCGTCGCTTCGCTCAGCGAATACTCCAAGCGATAGGAGAGCCGCGCGGTGACGGTCTCCTCGGTCGCCAGACCCGCCTGCCGGTAGTCCTCGCTGTAGAAGGAGAGGCCCGCTTCCGCCAAGAACAACACGTTGTCGGTCTTGACCATGGTGTAACCAGCGCCGAGGCCAGCGGTGAAGCGTAGCTGTAGGTCTGCGAGCGTGTCGCTCAACGCGCGCGTCGTCGCCAGCGCGTACCAACGCTCGCTGAGGTAGTAGTCGTACTTCAGACCAGCGCCGGCGCGACGCTGCGTGAGCGTCTTGACGCCGGTCGTGACGTCCTCGTCTGTGCCGTAGTTCCAGATGGCGTCCACCGTGACGCGGTCCGTCTCCGTAGTACGCGATGCGTCGAACAAGAGCCCGACCGACTCACGCCGGGTGTTTCCGCTGCTGTAGAGGCCCGTAAGCTTCAGCGATCCCGTCCACTCAGGCTCCTGCTCAGGCGGCGGGTTGATCATGCCGAGCCGCGCGATAGGCAGCGCGCTCGCACCGTCACCTGAGAGCCGCAAGCTCGCGTCCGCGATGCCTAGGATCCTGCGCTCCCACTGTTGCCCCGCCGTCGTCTGCAGGGTCACCGGCGCCCCGGTCACCATGTCCTTCACGTCAACCAGCGAGACGACGACGTCGCCCATGACCGGCGACCGCACCGTCACCTTGCCGTCCGCCATCGAGACCACTTTTCCCGTGACGACGTCGCCGTTGCTGAGCGTGACCTTGTCCTGGGAGACCGCGATATTCGCGAACACCGTGCACGCGACAACAACTAGGAGGGTTCTCATGCCGCGGGATGTTCCAGCCTGGCCAGGGTGTCGCCAAGTGGTAATCGTGCGTAGCTGGCAGCGCGAATCGTCGGGGGGTGGCCCCGGCGCGGCCAGCGCCTGATAGTGGCCTCCCTCATGCATATCCAAGCAGACCCCGTCGTGGCCGCGCAGATGTCAGCGAGGCAGGGGCCCGGACTTTGGGGGTGGGTCGGGAACCTGCCAGTTTGGGAGAGGGTCGCGCTCGCGCTCGGCGGCTTCGCGGTCGGCTTCCGCCGGCGCTAACTGCGGCGTTCCCGAGCGCTACAGGCTGTCGAGGAACTTCCCTGGCTCGTAGTTGCCGAGGTCGAGGATCTTCGTGCAGACGCGGTCGAGGAAGTATCGGTCGTGAGACACGATCACCATGCAGCCCGGGAAGTTCTGGATGCCCTCTTCTAGGACCCGCAGCGTGTCTAGGTCGAGGTCGTTCGTCGGCTCGTCCAACAGGATCACGTTGCCGCCGCGGCGCAGCATCTTGGCGAGTTGGACGCGGTTTCGCTGACCGCCAGAGAGCGACCCGACGGTCTGTTGTTGATCGGGCCCTGTGAAGTTGAACTTCGCCACATAGCTGCGGCTGTTCATCTCTTGCTTGCCGAGCTTGATGATGTCTTGGCTGTCTGCGATCTCTTCCCAGACGGTCCGCGCAGGGTCTAGCGTCTCGCGCTCTTGGTCGACGTGGCACAGGTCCACGGTCTTGCCGATGGTGACCTTGCCCTGCTGCGGCTCGAGGCGGCCAGTGATCAGCTTCAGGCAGGTGGTCTTGCCGGTGCCGTTGGGGCCGACGATGCCGAGGATGTCGCCTGGCTGCATGTCGAACGAGACGTTCTCAAGCACGTCCTTCTCGCCGTCGTATGAGAAGTAGACCTTCTCAAAGCGAATGATCGTGTCGCCGAGGCGCTTGCCAGCCGGGATCTGCAGCTCGACGGAGTCGTCGGCCTGCTCGACCTCCTCCTCCATCATCTTGTCGTAGTTCTTGAGGCGCGACTTGTTCTTCGTCGCGCGCGCCTTCGGGTTCATACGGATCCAGTCGAGCTCACGCTCGAGGAACTTGGCGCGCTTCTGCTGCGCTTGCTCTTGCGAGGCCATGCGCTTGGCGCGCTGGATCAGATACTCCGAGTAGTTTCCCTGGTAGGGGATCGCGCGGCCGTGCCAGATCTCCAGCATCCACCCGACGACGTTGTCGAGGAAGAAGCGGTCGTGCGTGATGACGACGACCGTGCCCTTGTAGTTCGCCAGCTGCTCTTCAAGCCAGCGCACCGTCTCCACGTCGAGGTGGTTGGTCGGCTCGTCGAGCAGCAGCAGGTCTGGGGCCTCCAACAAGGTGCGGCAGAGCGCGACGCGTCGGCGCTCCCCCCCGGAGCAGGCTGAGACGTTCTTCTCGCCGGGTGGGAGGTGGAGCTTGGTCATCGCGGTCTCGACGTAGCGGTCGATCTCCCAAGCGTCCTTGGCCTCGATCTCGGCCTGGAGGCGCTCGAACTCGGCCATGACCGTGTCCATCTCGTCAGGCGCGAGGTCCTCAGCGAGCTTCATCGAGACATCCTCGTGCTGCTTCAGCAGGCTGCGGATGGGCTCAACAGCCTTCTCGACGTTCTCGCGGACGGTCAGGTCCTCGATCAACTTCGGCTCCTGCGGCACGTAGCCGACGGTCTTGCCGTCCGCGAGCCGCGCGACGCCGTCATACTCCTTGTCGTCGCCCGCCATGATGCGGAGCAGGGTCGACTTGCCCGCGCCGTTCTGACCGATGACGCCGATCTTGGCGCCCTCGAGGAAGACGAGGCTGATGTCGTTAAGGACGGGCTTCTTGCCCTGGTAGCTCTTGGTGAGCTTCTCGACGGCGAAGATCGGCTTGTCGCTCATGGGGGCGAAAGAAGGTAGGTAGCGGAGCCATCTCGGTCCAGACTTTCGGTGACAGTCCCGCCCGCTGGCCCGCATGCCGGGACGAGATCTCGTGAAACAGCGGGCGCGCCCGTTCGTTACCGCAGGGAGCGAGCCGGGTTGGTTCGCGTTATGCTGACCGCGCAGTGATCGCCCTTTTCTCGTACATCGGCTGGCAGGAGATGTTCCTCTTGTTCTTCGTCGGGCTCTTGCTCTACGGCAGGAACCTCCCCGACGCGGGCCGCAGCCTGGGGCGCGTCGTCGCTCAGCTCAAGCGGAGCTTCCAGGACTTCAAGAGCCAGATCGACCGGGACGGTGAGATCGGCGACGTCAAACAGGCGATCGCTAAGACCGCGCGCGAGGTCAAGACCGTCGCCACGGTCCCGCGGGCCGTCAGCGACCCAGGCAGCGCGCTGCGCGACCTGACCCACGAGGCTATGTCTTCATCGGTTGAGGACGACGACCTCGAGGTCGGCGTGGCGCAGGATGAGCGTGGTGAACAGCAGGTGTCAGCGACAGACACGTCACCACCCACAATTCCTGGGGATGGAGACGCGGTTTGAGCGACCCCATCAGCACCGTCGTCAAGGTCGCGAGCACGCCCGCGCAAGCCAAGATCTACGTGTCCATGCTGCGGGCAGAGGGCATCCCTGCGTTCGTCGACGGAGATTCGGCGGCCGACGAATTCGCGATGAGTCAGCGCATGCTCAACGTGAGCAACGTCAAGGTCATGGTCCCGACAGAGGCGGCAGCCATCGCAGCTGAGATCCTCGCTCCAGTCGACGTCGATGTTGACGAGTTGACGCGGCAGGCGCTTTCAGCGGTCGATAACCCTCGCGCAGCGCGCAAGGGTTGACCGCTCAGGTGCGGCGGCCTTGTTGGATGGCCTCGTCGCCAGCGTCGAAGATGCTCATCCAGTCGTTGTCGCTGGTCGGGACCGCTTGATTCGCGCGCGCGCTGGCCGCCTGCTCGCGTCGCTTCGCGGCTCCCTCTAACCACTCTGGGTAGTCCTTGTAGAGGTCAGCGAGCACCTTCTTGTTCTCTGAGATCAGCCCCACGTAAGGGAACAGATCGCAGTTGTGGTCTTTTTGGATCTTCGCGATCGCCTCGAACGAGAGCATGACGGGCATAGCTACGGTGACGATGTCCCCGAACGCGTCGAGCGGCACGATGGTGTGCTCGAACAAGGTCTCTTTTGGCAGCCGCTGCTTCGCGTCTTCGCTGATCTGGTAGTTCCCCGCCATCAAGAACGGCAGGTTGAAGTGTTCGGTCACCAGCTTCGCGAGGTCCCACTCTGTGAGGTGGCCAGCGCCGACCAAGACCTGCGCGAACGGCTCTCCGCTCTGGTCCTGCGAGTAGAGGGCGTCTGTGATCACCTCGGACGGGACCGTGCTCCGCTCCGTCAGGATCTCCGCGAGGCGGACCGACGTGATCTTCTCAATACCCTTCACCCCCTCATCATCGACGTTTCGGGACCCGGAGCTTGAGCCCGACGTCGACGCCGAGACGCCTAGGTCGCAGCGCCGAGCCTCACCGCGCAGCGCGACCATGCCAACGACCGTTGGCGACCCAACCTAGTCGGTCGCGAACAGCCTGCCCTGGTCCCTAAACGACTTAAACTCCAGGGCGTTACCTGCGGGGTCGCGCAAAAACATCGTCGCTTGCTCGCCGGGTGAACCCGCGAAGCGCACGCGGGGCTCAATGATGAAGGCGACCCCGCGCCCGCGCAGGCGGTCCGCCAGGTCATGCCAACACCCCCACTCGAGCACCACGCCGAAGTGTGGGACCGGGACGTGATCGCCGTCGACGGGGTTGGTGTTGGCGGCCGGCAAGTCCGCCCTCGCGACGAGGTGCGCGACGACCTGGTGACCAAAGAGGTCGAAGTCGATCCAGCGATCGCTCGAGCGGCCGACGCCGCATCCGAGGAGGCCCGTGTAGAAGCCGCGAGCTGCGGCCAAATCGTCGACAGGAAACGCGTAATGGAACGGCTGTAGCCCGTCGGCCATGGGGCTAGACGTCGATGTTCGTCGCCTCGAGCGCGTGCTTCTCGATGAAGTCGCGTCGCGGCTCGACCTCGGGCCCCATCAACACGGTGAAGATCTTGTCGGCCTCAACCATGTCGCTGACGGCCACGCGGCGCAGCGTCCTTCGCTCAGGGTCCATCGTCGACTCAAACAGCTGCTGCGGGTTCATCTCACCCAACCCCTTGTAGCGCTGGATCTCTACGCCGCTGCTGCACTCATCGGTGACGGCGTCAATGGCCTCAAACAGGCTCTGAGCGGGGATGCGCTTCTCCTTCGCGGCGACCTGGAAGTTCGGCTCCTCGGCGCCTCGCATCGTCTCGGCCGGGAGGCCGAGCTCCATGACTCGGGCCAACAACGGCTTCAGCTCGCTGCCGAGGTGGAGCGCGTAGACCTCAATGTCCGCGTCTTCTCGCGTGCATGTGGACTCCAGGCCTTCATAGACGACCGGTGGCGCGCCCTTGGCAGCGGCGACCGACTCAATCTTGGCGCGCATTTGCTCTTCGTTGTCGAGGAACACCCCCGAACCCTCATGGACGACGTAGTACTGCGGCAGCTCACAGTCCGGAACGGTGGCGGCCGCGAGGTAGCCGCCAAACGGAACGACCCCCTCTGCCGGCATCCGCGCCTCGCGCGCCTTCACCTTCGCGACGAGGTCCATGAGCTCGCGGAGCACGTCCCCGGAGAACTTCGCACCCTCACCGGGCGCTGCGTCACCAAAGAACTCGAGCTCGAGCTGGCCGAGACCAAACTCGGCGAGGATGGCTGCCCGCTCCTCCTCCGTGACGGCGTAGCGCTCGTTCTTGCCCTTCTTGATCTTGTAGAGCGGCGGCTGCGCCACGTAGACGTGGCCGCGCGTCACCAGCTCTGGGAGCTTCCGGTAGAACAGCGTCAACAACAACGTGCGGATGTGGGAGCCGTCAATGTCGGCATCCGTCATCACGATGATCTTGCCGTAGCGCAATCGCTCCGGGTCGAACGGCTCGTCGAGGAACCCCGTCCCGACCGCGCTGACGATCGTCTGGATCTCCTGGTGTCCGAGGATGGTGTCGACCGCAGCCTTCTCGACGTTGAGGATCTTGCCGCGCAGCGGGAGGATCGCCTGGTGCGACATACGGCCTTGCTTCGCCGTGCCACCTGCCGAGTCACCCTCCACCAAGAACAGCTCAGCCTCTTCACGAGGTGTCCCCTTCTGGCAGTCGGCGAGCTTGGCCGGGAGGCCGCCACCCTCGAGGGCGGACTTTCGCCGGACGAGGTCGCGCGCTTTGCGCGCGGCCTCCCGCGCCTTGAGCGCGTCGAGCGCCTTGCCATAGATGCCCTTGGCGATCGACGGGTTCTCTTCGAAGTAGGTGCGGATGCCCTCACCGACGACGGTCTCGACGACCGACTGCACCTCACGGTTGCCGAGCTTGATCTTGGTCTGTGACTCAAACTGCGGGTCAGGGACCTTCACCGAGACGATCGCTGCGAGGCCTTCCTTGAAGTCATCACCGCCAGGGACGGGGTCTTTCGCCGTGAGGACCTTCTCCTGGCGCGCCCAGTTGTTGAGCGAGCGCGTCAGCGCCGTCCGGAAGCCCACGAGGTGGGTGCCGCCCTCGATCGTGTTGATGTTATTAACGAACGAGTAGACGTTCTCGTGATACGCGTCGCTGTATTGCAGCGCGATCTCAACCTCGTAGCGCTTCTCTGGGTCCTCCGACGAGGGCATCTCGCGCCGGATAAAGATCGGGTCGGCGTGGATCGCGTTCTTGCCGTCGTTCAGGTCCTTAACGAACTCGATGAGGCCTTCTGGGAAGTTGAAGTCTTCCCCTTCTTCGGTCCGTTCGTCGAAGAGGGAGATGTGCAGGTTGGATGACCCCATCAAGTAGGCCATCTCTCGGAGCCGCTTGCGGAGGATCTCGTAGGAGAACTCCGTAACCTCCATGATCTGCGGGTCAGGCTTAAACCGCATCATCGTCCCGGACGTCTCCGTTTGACCGATGACGCTCAACTCGCTGGTCGGCACGCCGCGGCCGTAAGTCTGTCGGTGCACCTTGCCGTCGCGGTGGACCTCTACCTCCAAGACCTCTGCGAGCGCGCAGACACAGCTGATACCGACGCCGTGGAGGCCTCCAGACACCTTGTAGCTGCCCTTGTCGAACTTACCGCCCGAGTGAAGCTTGGTCAGGATGACTTCAAGCGCCGGTCGACCGCTCGCGTGCATGTCGACAGGGATGCCGCGGCCGTTGTCGCGGATGCTGATCGAACCGTCCTTGTGCACTCGGACGTCGATCCGGTCAGCGCGGCCCGCCAACGCCTCATCAACGCTGTTATCGACGACCTCCCAGACCAGGTGGTGTGTGCCCTTCATGCCCGTGTCGCCAATGTACATCGCGGGGCGCTTACGGACGGCGTCGAGGCCCTCGAGGACTTTGATCGAGCTGGCGTCGTACTTTGTTTCTTCAGCCATACAGGTGAGGTTCAGGCGTGTCCTGTGCCGCCTAGCCGGAACGACAAGTCGGCGATCGGTTGATCGGGAACGAGTTGGTTGATTCGGATGCGGAGCTCTTCGCGGCGAAAGCCGCTCAGCTCCGCGTAGAGCGGGGCTGAGTCGAGTTGGATCACGAGGCGGCCCTTGCGGCAGCTCAACACCTCGCAGTGAGGAGCCAGCTCAGGACCTAGGAGTTGTTCGATTGCGTCTAGGTAGACTCGCCGCGACTTACCCGAACCCGCCTGTTTGACGATGTCCTTGAGCAGGTCACCGATCGCGAGCGGGTCCGATCCTCGTCGTGGCTTCACAGGTTGGTGGTCGTTACGCGCCGCTGATAGGCATGACCACGTAGGTGAACGACTCACCGAGCGTGAACTTCGCCGGCATCGAGTCGTCAGACATATCGAGCCGGACCTGCTCCAGGTCACACTGTCGCAGCGCCT
>JAYYEE010000228.1:0-9472 GCA_036160175.1 Planctomycetota bacterium | reverse complement strand
AGCAGCGCCGAGCAGAGCTGCTCGAGGTTGCCGTCATCCGCGAGCAAGACGTCGGCCGCGCTAACTTGGCCGTCGACGATGCGGAGGTCGCTGTTCGTCGAGGGCGCGGCTTGGGATACGAGCGCGCTGAGGGCAGCTTCGAGCTGCTCGCCGTGACGGTCTTGTCCGAAGTGGCGGGCCAGCTCGATGCCCCACGCGCGCAGCGTGACGCGGACGTCCGGGAAGGCGCCGACCAGCACGATCGACTCGCCGATCGCGCGGGCGTCTTCGGCGTCGACGAACATGGCGTAGCGGTCGTCGCCGACGTGCTCGGCGAGGTCGCGGTAGCACGGCAGGTCGGCGACGATGCCGGGGACGCCGCACGCCATCGCTTCGATCGTCGACAGCCACGCGCTGTCTTCGATCGCGAGGTAGAGGTCGAGGGAGCGGTAGAGCGCGCCTGCGTCCTCGGCGTTCAGCTCCGCGTGCTGTTCGATCGGGAACGGCGCCTCGCCGACGTCGAAGCCTTCGGGCGCGGCTCCTGAGAGGACGAGGACCAGCGCTTGGCCAGCGCCGTGCGCGAGCGCGCAGGCTTCGTAGGCAGCTGCGAAGCTCGCGGTGGACCTCGAGTGCTCGCCGAAGAGCCCGATTCGGAGCGGCGTCGCGGCCTTACGATTTGGGCTTGGCCAGAGCGCGTCGTGGTCGATCGCCAGCGAGATCGGGTGCGTCGACGCCGAGCGTCGTTCGCGCAGCTCGGCGGTCGCGCGCGGCGTGCAGGTCAGGTGGTGCACGCCCGGCGAGCGGTAGGCGGCGTCAATGCGTTCGCGCACGCTGTCGAGCGCGGCGCGGCCGCCCTCGTAGTCCTCGCAGAGATGGACGGGGACGCCGCTGCGCGGCGCCGCGTCGGCGATCCAGGTCGTCGTGAGCCAGGAGGTCGCGACGATCGCGTCGCCGTCGGGGAGGCGCGCTGCTGCAAAGTCCGTGACGCGCACGAAGCGGCAGTTCGCCGGCAGCTCCGAAGGCGCGCGCGTGCGGCGGACCAACGTGACCTCGTGGCCGCGGTCGGCTAGCCAGCCAGCGTCTCTGAGGGCCAGCGTCGACGCGTGGTTGGTCGTGTCGTCGTCTTCCAGCAGAAAGGTGATGCGCATTTCTTCTTCCGGGCCGCCGACGGCGGCCTAAGGCTCCTGTATCTTCATCGGCCCGCTGGCAGGGGCGACCTGAGCGATCTCGCTAGGATTGGCTTCCTGGCGCCTGCCTGGGCATGATTTGCCGCCGCTCGTGAACCCTCTCATCCGCATCATCCCGGCCTCGCTCGTGCGCTTCTTCGCGAAGCCTTACGTCGCCGGTGACTCCCTTGAGAAGGCGATGTCGGTCGTCGCGGAGTTGCGCGCCGAGCGCGGCCTGCTCTCGACGCTGGATCTGCTCGCGGAGGACATCCGAGAGCCGGAGCAGGTCCGCCGAAACCTCGAGGCCTACCTCGCCATGGTCGACGCCGCGGTGTCCGTGCCAGCGGCCGATCGGCCCACGCTGTCGCTCAAGCCGTCGTCCTACACGACGAGCCCGCTGCACGAGGGGGGCGACGCTAGCGGCTCCCGCGAGGCCATGTGGCAGATCATCCAGAAGGCCCAGGCGCACGACGTCGACGTGTCGATCGACATGGAGGGGCGCCAATGGACAGACTTCACCCTGTCGGCGCTGGAGCGCTTCCACGCGGACGGCGCACGCAACGTCGGCTGCGTTCTGCAGACGCGGCTCCATCGCACGGAGCAGGACCTCGCGGCGCTGCCAGATGGGGTGCGGGTCCGCCTCGTGATCGGCATCTATCAAGAGCCCAGCGACGTCGCCTTGACCGACAAGGCGGCCATGAAGGAGCGGATGCTGTCGCACGCTGAGCAGCTGCTGCGTCGCGGCCACTACGTTGAGTTCGCGACCCACGATGTGCACTGCGTGCGCCGGTTCTTGGAGGAGGTAGTCCCGCGGGTCGGCGTCGGCCCTGACCGCTTCGAGGTGCAGATGCTGTATGGCGTGCCGCGCGACCGGTTCCTCGCGGATCTATTACGTCAAAACGTAAAGTGCCGTCTCTACGTGCCGTTCGCGCTTGGCTGGGACCTCGCGATCGAATACCTGCGGCGTCGGCTAGACGAATATCCGGCCATGATGTGGCTCGTGACCAAGAACATGTTCTGGCGTCGCTGAGCTGGCCCAGGCGAGCCTAGCCGCCTCAAGCCAACGAGTTCGGGCGATTTCGGCGCCCGCGGTGGCCGTCGTTTCGGCGGCGGTTTCGCGCGGGATGGCTGCCCAGGCTGGCGGAATGAGCGGTTCGCCGCTATAGTGTTTCCCCCCATGGAGCCACTTGCCACGATTGTCGAGCGACTCTGCGCCTGGAAGGACGTCAACCGCGAGACGCGCGACGGGAAAGACTGCTTCCTCGTCCGCGGTCAGGTCTTTGCCTACCTCGGTAAGAAGGGCGTGGTCGTCAAGCTCGCGCCGCCGCAGGTCACCGAGGCGCTGAAGATCATTGGCGCCAAGCGGATGCCTGACGACGGCGACCCGCACTCGCGCGAGTTCGTCGAGATCCCGGTTACGGGACCGCGGGAAGTCGAGCGCGCCATGATGTGGCTGCGCCGCGCCTGCCGCCTCGGTCGCACGGCTGCTGGGCCGGTCTAACTCCAGCACGGCCAGCACTCCGGTCGCCTGGATTTCTCCCTCGCGCTACCTGGGCCTTCGGAAGGCACGCGCTACTGGTGCGCGCCTCCGATCAGCCTCTTCCTGTGTCTGGCTCGGTTTGTGGCGCCGCTCACTCGGCGCGCTGCCACGGAATGTCTGGCACACCCGCCTCCTGATTGGCGAGGCGGGCCCAGCTGAAGCATAGATCTGACAGGCGGTTAAGGTAGATCCCGATCTCGTGGGGCACGGGGTGGGTGTCCGCCACGGCGCGCTCCAGGGTCCAATAGCAGCGCTCGGCGCGCCGCGAGACCGTGCGAACGAGGTGCATCAGCGCCCCGACCTTGCTGCCGCCAGGCAGGACGAAGGTCGTCAGCGGCGGCAGCTGGGCCTCAGAGTCGTCGATCCAGCCTTCGAGGGCGCCGATGGCGGCTTCGACCCGCGGCACCGAGGCCTTGCCGCCTTCGGTCGCAAGGTCAGCGCCGATCTCAAACAGGGTGTCTTGAATGGTTTGGATCTGTCGATCCGTCGGAGATTGGTCCGCTGACAGCTCCGCTCGGAGCATCCCCAGGACGGCGTTCAGCTCGTCTACGGTGCCGTAGGCCTCGATGCGGGCATCGTCCTTGGCCACGCGCCGGTTGCCGAAGAGGCCAGTCTGGCCGTCGTCTCCTGTCTTGGTGTAGATGGGCATGCGCTGAGGTTCTAGGACGCTGCGTTGCGTGAATAAACCAAACGTCGAGGCCAGGGTTCTCGGCGGCCGGAGTTTCTGTTCTACACCTTGGGCGGCGCCCGTGTGGGCGAATGGAGAGGATCCCCGCGATTGCGTCGTCGGCTCACCCACCTTCGAGCGGGCTGGAGCCGCCTAGGTCCTGAGCCGCAGGCAGCGCAGAGCCCCGTACCAGCTCTCGCAACCGAGCGGCATGAGACAGGATTTTGCGCCGAGATGGGCCTGTGAAGCGGCTCGGGCCCCCTTGCGGCCTCGAATCGGTTTAGACTTATAGGCCTCGTCTTAGGTGCCTCGGAGCCCGCTCCGGTCGCCCACACACACCCACCGCCTCGCATCCCATGTCCATGATCCGCAAGACCAGCTTGGTCGCGGCGCTCGCCTTCGGCGCGCTGTCCCTGCCGGCACAGAACCTCGAGCTCCGCGTCGTCGGCGGCTCTTTGCCTGGCCCGCTTGACCTGAACTTGACGGGTGGCTACCCGTTTGAGCTGTGCATGTTCATTCCGTCGAGCTCCAACGGCCCCACGCCGATCGGCTTGTTCGACCCCGCCGACCCGCGCTCGTTGTCAGTCGGTCTAGACCTCGCAGGCAGCGCGATCGCGACGTTCACCGGCCTCTTCGGCGAGGCCAACGTGCCGCTGGGCTTGCCCTCGAACCCGGCGCTGGTCGACGCAGCGATCTTCTGGCAGGCCGTGACCTTTCGGTTCCAGCCGACGCTGATCGATCGGATCAGTAACCCGGACGTGGTCCGCCTCGGCCTCGCGGCGCAGTTCCGTGACCGCAACCTGCAGACGTTCGACCTGCGCGCCTTCGCGACCGCGCTGGTGCGACCGGACAACACGTCGCTCTTGGTCGGCGGCGCGCGCGGAGCGCTGCTGGCGCAGGTCGCGACGGACCAGACCGAGATCTACGACCCGGTCACGGACCTGTTCGTGCCGGGGCCGGTGATGACCACGCCGCGCTCCTTGCACACGCAGACCGAGCTGCTCGACGGTCGCTTCTTGATCACGGGCGGGGTCGATGACGGCAACAACCCGCAGGCGGCCGCGGAGCTCTACGACCCGGTCGCCGACGCGTTCGTGGCGATCCCGCCGATGAACGTGCCGCGCATGGGCGCGACCGCGACCCGGCTCGCCGACGGCCGCGTGTTGGTCACGGGCGGCCTCGAGGCGCTGTCGACGATGCCGACGCAGCTGCAAGCGCTCCGCGACGCGGTCGACTCGACGGAGATCTACGACCCGGTCGCCAACACCTGGACGTTGGGCCCGGCGATGTCGGATCCGCGCGCGGGACACATGGCGATGGAGCGCTCCGACGGCAAGATCATGCTCTGCGGCGGCATCAGCTGGTACCCGGTGATCTTCATCGGGTGGCTGCCTACGGTGGAGACGTCCGTGGACATCTACGATCCGGCGACCAACACCATCAGCGCCGGGCCGCCGATGAACGACGCGCGCGCCTTGATCGAGCCGCTCGAGATCGGGCCAGACCGCTGGCTCCTCGCCGGCGGGATGAACGGGCTGTCGATCATTCCGCTAAACGCCGGGTCCCCGACCGACACGGCCGAGATCTACGACGGCAACACCAACACGTGGACCTCTGTCGGCTCGATGGCGACCGCGCGCGTCAACCAGAAGGGGTGGGCGCTGCCGGACGGCACGTTCATGCTGGCAGGCGGCGGCGAGGGCAGCATCTTGGCGCCGGTGTCCTTGGACACGACCGAGATCTTCGACCCGTCGACCAACACGTTCTCGGCGGGGCCGACCATGAACTCCCCGCGCGCTGCCGCCGGGCTGTTGTTCATGCCGCAAGGCCAGGTGTTCTTGTTCGGTGGGGCCTCGACGAACGCCACCGTCACGGCCACCACGGAGTGGTATTTCTTCTGAGCCACCAGGACCCGTTGTTAGACGCGCTCGCCGCCAACGTGCGGTCGCTGCGCAAGGGCTTGGGCTGGTCCCGGCGCGACCTCGCTTCGCGGGCCGACATCAGCGAGCGGTTCCTCGCAGACGTCGAGCAGGCCGCCGCGAACCCGTCGCTGCTGCGCGTCCAGGCGCTGGCCCGCGCGCTCGACGTCCCGCTCGTGGAGCTCCTCACGGCGAGCGCGCGCGGCGACCGTCCGCACGTCGCGCTGCTCGGTCTCCGCGGCGCCGGGAAGAGCACGGTCGGTCCGTTGCTGGCCGAGCGCATGAGCGTGCCGTTCGTGGAGCTCGACGCGCGCATCGAGTCGGCGTCGGGGCTCAGCCTCGGTGAGATCTTCGAGCTGCACGGAGAGTCCTACTACCGCGCGGTCGAGCGCGCCGAACTTGGCCGTTTGCTCTCGGGTGAGCCGTGCGTCTTCGCGGTCGGCGGCGGCCTCGTCACCGACGAGGACAGCTACGGGGAGCTGCGCCGGCAAGCGCGCACCGTGTGGTTGCGCGCGGCGCCGGAAGACCACTGGCGCCGGGTCGTCGCGCAAGGGGACACGCGCCCGATGGCAGACAACGAGCAGGCGTTCGTCGACCTCCGGCGGATCCTCTCGACGCGCGAGCCGCTCTACGAGCGCGCCGAGGTCGTGGTCGATACGTCGGAGACCGAGCTGGTCGCGGTGGTGGATCGGGTCGCAGATCAACTCGCGCTGGCCGCTCGCTGAGCGCCGCTGGGCCGGGCCTAGAGGTCTTCGGGAAGCTCGTTGGGGACGTCGCCCCGCTCGCCGCGGACGACGACGAGGATCGCGCCGTGGGGCACCACCAGATACCGCTCCTCCTCGAAGGTGATCTCGATCGCCGCCTTGCGGAAGAACAGCGCGTAGTCGCCGAGCTCAGCCTGCATCGGCAGGAAGCGGGGCGCGCGGTAGCCGTCTTTCCACGGCTCCTGTTCGTCGCTCGGCGGCGGCAGGGGCTGCCCGGGGCCGATGGCGATGACCTTGCCGCCTTGGACCTCTTCTTTCTCGACGACGTTCGCCGGGAGATAGAGGCCGACCTTGGTCATGCGCTCTTTCTGCTCGGGTTTGACGAGGACTCGGTCGCCGACGACCAGCAGCTCTTTGTTGCCACGCTTCATGGGAGCGGCACAGGATACGCGCTCGCGTCACGCGTCGCATCCATCTGGGTCGATCCCTCGAACGCCCGCCCATGAACGCCAAGCCCGTGCCGCCGCTGAGGATCCGCGCCGTCAACGACCGGGAGGTCCGCGGCGACGGGGACTACGTGCTGTATTGGATGGTCGCGGCGCGTCGCCGGCTCGCAAACTTCGGCTTGCAGCGCGCGCTCGAGGTCGCGCGGGAGCTTGGCAAGCCGCTGCTGGTCTTGGAGGCGCTCCGCTCGGATTACCCCTGGGCGAGCGATCGCTTGCACGCCTTCGTGATCCAGGGCATGGCCGACAACCTCGTCGAGTTTTC
The DNA here is from genome assembly GCA_036160175.1 of Planctomycetota bacterium. Lineage (GTDB taxonomy): Bacteria > Planctomycetota > UBA1135 > UBA1135 > UBA2386. The sequence goes on along the minus strand of JAYYEE010000228.1, from coordinate 2,729 downwards.
TGAGGCAGGCGTGCGCTACTACGCCTACGTCGAGCCGTCGCATGGCGCCGGTAACGGGCTGTTCGCGGCGCTCGCGGCCGAGGCCTGCGCGGTAGTCACCGACGACTTCCCTTGCTTCTTCCTGCCGCGCATGGTCGCCGCCGCTGCGGCGCGCTGCCCCGTGCAGATGGAGGCGGTCGACAGCAACGGTCTGCTGCCGATGCGCGCCGCGGACAAGGTTTTCTTGCGGGCGTATGACTTCCGCAGGTACCTGCAAAAGGCGTTGCCGCCGCACTTGTCCGACTTCCCAGAGGGGGACCCGCTGCGTCGCTACGACCTGGGCCTAGCGTCGCTCCCCGACGGCGTCGAGGCGCGCTGGCCTGCGGCGGACGAGGGGCTGCTGAGCGCCGACGTCGAAGAGCTCGCGAAGCTGCCCATCGACCACGAGGTCGGCCCGGGGATCCTGCGCGGCGGTCCCCGCGCCGCGGGCAAGGCGCTCCGGGCGTTCCTCGGCGACCGGCTCGACCGCTACGGCGAGGAGCGGAGTCACCCGGACTCCGACAGCCCGAGCGGCCTGTCGCCGTATCTGCACTTCGGCCACGTCTCCGCGCACCAGGTGTTCGCGGGCCTCGCGCAGCGCGAAGAGTGGACCCGTGATCGCATCGTCGAGGGGAGCAAGGGGCAGCGGGGATGGTACGGCATGGGCGAGGCCGCCGAGGCGTTCCTCGACGAGCTAGTCACATGGCGTGAGCTGGGCTTCAACTTCACGTCGCAGCGCGACGACTACGACGACTATGAGTCGCTGCCCGAGTGGGCGCGGAAGACGCTGGAGAAGCACGCGCCGGACGCCCGCAGCCACGTGTATTCGCTCGAGGAGTTCGCCGAGAGCCAGACCCACGACCGCGTCTGGAACGCCGCGCAGCGGCAGCTGCGCGAGACGGGCGTGATGCAGAACTACCTGCGCATGCTCTGGGGCAAGAAGGTGCTCGAGTGGTCGCGCACGCCCCAGGAGGCGATGGGGACGCTGATCGAGCTCAACAACCGCTACGCGCTCGACGGCCGCAACCCGAACTCCTACAGCGGCATCTCCTGGGTGCTCGGCCGCTACGACCGGCCCTGGGCGCCCGAGCGCGACGTCTATGGCGTCATCCGCTACATGAGCTCGGACAACACGGTGAGGAAGCTCAAGATGAAGGGTTACCTCGCCGAGTGGGCGGCCGGCGAGAGCGGCCTGCTGCCGCAGCCGCGCACGCGCTAGCCGCCGAACAGTCGCGTCAGAAAGGCGCGGTCACTGTAGCGCTTGCGTTTGCCGGTCTGGCCGAGGCGCACGACGACGAGGTCTTCGGACTCACAGATGTAGAGCCGCTGGTTGTACATGCCTGAGGCAGAGACGATGTCCTTCGGCACCCCGGTGCCGTTCGCCCGCTTGCCGACCAGCCAAAAGTTGAGCCCATAGACCGGGTTGGCCTTGGAGCCTTGGAACATCTCGTCAAAGTGCTCGGTCGGGATCAGCTGCTGGTCCCCGTGCTTGCCGCGGTCGCGCACCAGCAGGCCGAACTTCGCCCACTCGCGCGCGGTCATGTAGGCGCCGTAGGGCAAGCCTGGGTTGCCCTGCTGGTCGCGGAGCCAGCGCGTGTAGGTGCACCCGATCGGATCCAGCACGCGGTCCTCAAGGTATGCGACGAAGTCGACGGGGTGCTCGCCCTCCTTCGGCTTGGACGCGGCGAGCTTTCGCTTCATGAACTCGCCGAAGACCATCAGGTGGTTGGAGCCGTAGCGGAACCGCTTGCCGGGCTCGGCCGCGCACTTGCAGTCGATCGACAAGCCGTAGACGTCCTTGGCGCCCGGGCGGTGCAGCGTGGAGTCGTTGTTCTTCAGACCGCTGGTGAAGTTGAGCAGCTGGCGGACGGTGATCTGCTCGCGCAGCTCGTCGCCGCGCCACTCGGTGATGGTCTCGAAGACCTTCTCGTCGAGCGTCAACAGGCCCTCGTCCTGCGCGATCAGCGCGACGACTGGGGCGAACGACTTGGTGCCGCTGAAGATGTGCTGGCCGCGTTTGGCGGTGTGGCCGTTGTGGTACTCCTCGAAGACCAACTCGTCGCCGCGGTAGGCCAGCAGCGCCAGGCCCGCGTTCTCCTCGGAGAACTCGGCGGCGGCCGCGAAGTCGAGCTTGGCGGGGGCGCGGTCGCGCTGCTGGGCCGGGAGCGGCAGGCACGCGATGGTGAAGACGGCGACGACGAGGATCCGCATGCCAGCATGGTATCCGAGTGGGCTAGGCTGGGGACATGCGTCTGAACGTTGTCGCTCTCGCTGTCGCCGCGTCTGTCGCCGCGTGCGTCACCACGGCGCCCGCGCCCCGCGCGTCTCGCGCGCGCCCGCACGTCGTCTTGATCCTCGCCGACGACCTGGGCTGGACCGACCTGTCGACCGGCCGGACCAACGGCGGCAACGGCTCGCCGTACCACCGCACGCCCAATTTGGACCAGCTGGCCCAAGCCGGCACGTGCTTCTCCGACGCCTACAGCAACGGCCCCAACTGCGCGCCCTCGCGGGCGGCGCTGTGGAGCGGCCAGTGGGCGGCGCGGACCGGGGTCTACACGGTGGCCAGCGGTAACCGCGGCAAGGCGGAGTTCCGCAAGCTGGACGCGGTGCAGAACCGCCCCTTGCTCGCTGCTGAGAAGGTGACCCTCGCCGAGGTGATGCAGGCCGCGGGCTACGCGACGGCGCACTTCGGCAAGTGGCACCTCGGC
>JAYYEE010000227.1:0-37341 GCA_036160175.1 Planctomycetota bacterium | reverse complement strand
CATCGCGACCCTGCGCAGCCGCTGCGACTTGCCGCCGCGACCGGCGACGGGCCAGCGCAAACAGGATCGATAAGGGCGCCTTAACGACGCGTGAAGAGAGAACGCCGACACCGGCGCGCCTAACTCGGCGACATTGCTGGTGGCGGCGGGGGTCTGACTCGTCGCGCCAACGATCAATCAAACCCGAACTCCATGAGAGCACGCCGTAACACCCTCTTCGCCGCCATGACCTTCGCCCTGTCTGGCTACTTGCTGACGTCCGCGGGCTGCCAGGGTTGGGTGATGGACTACGGCGAGCCCGCTGCGCAGTTCGAATCGACCGACGCTGCCGCAGCGGCGCGCGAATATCTCGGCCAGAAGGTCAGCATGCGCGGCGCGATCGTAAGCGTGGACACCACCGAGCCGCCGCGATGCGTCGTCGAGCTCGAGGGCGGCGTGACCGCGGTATTCCGCGACTGGCAAGGGCACGCCGACTGGTGTCGCGTCGGCGAAGTCGCCTACATCGACGGGGTCGTTGAGGGAGTTACTCCGGGTAAGGTCACCCTAGAGCCAGCGATGGGCCGCGATCACAGCGCGCCGTTCGACCCAGCGCGCCGGTGAACTGCGCGACCTAGGCGCCCAGGGTGGGCACGCCGCCCCTCAGACGAGATACTGCGTCGAGGCCACGACGCCGCAGCCCCGACTAACTATGAGCCCACTCCTCTCGCGTAGAGAATTCCACCGCGGCGCGGCCTCGGCCGCGCTCGTCGCCGCGCTGCCCTCGACCGGAGCGACCGACACCGCGCGGCCACCCGTGCGCCTCGCAGTCATCGGACCCGGCAAACGCGGCATGAACCTGATGCGCGGCGCGTTCCTGCGCGAAGGCTTTGAGGTCGTCGCGGTCTGTGACGTCGACAAGTCGCGACTGAACGCCGCTAAGGAGCTCGCCGACACGCGGCAGCCGAACACCGACTGCTACGCGACCACGCGGCACGAAGACGCGATGGACCGCGCCGACGTCGACGCGGTCGTGATCGCGACGCCGGACCACTGGCACTGCCATCAGATCCTCGACGCCGCTAAGCGCGGCAAACACATCTACTGCGAGAAGCCGCTGACGCTGACGCTGCGCGAGGCGCAGTTGGTCGTCCCTGCGGTGCAAAGGGCAGGCGTCGCGTTCCAAACGGGTAGCCAGCAGCGCACCGAGTTCGGGCAGCGGTTCGTCCGCGCTGCGGAGCTGATCCGCAACGGCCGAATCGGCGACGTGCTCACCGTGCACGTCGGCGTCGGCGACCCGCCGAAGGCCTGCGCGCTGCCAGCCGAGGAGACCGAGGCGGGCTTAGACTGGGACCGCTGGCTAGGACCAGCGCCCATGCGCGCCTACCACTCCGACCTGTCACCGCGCGGCGTGCATACGCATTATCCGTCGTGGCGCCGCTACTGGGAGTACGCCGGCGGCGGACTCGCCGACATGGGCGCGCACCACTTTGACATCGCGATGTGGGCGCTTGGCCGTGACGGCAGCGGACCGGTCGAGGTGCACCCGCCGCTCGTCGACGGCGCGATGACGGGCGCGTCCGTGGTGTTTGACGACGGCGTAAGAGTCGTGCACGGCGGGCGCAGCGGCGCGACGTTTGTCGGCACCAAGGGCACGCTCGCGGTCGATCGACCGCGCATCGGCGCAGAGCCAACGAAGCTGCTTGAGGAGCCCCTCCCCGCTGACGCCGCGCTGCTTCCGCGCCGCAAGAGCCACGCCGAAGACTGGCTGCAAGCCATCCGCGGCGGCGACCAAACCACGTGCCCCGTCGAGGTCGGCGCCGGCAGCGTCGCGATCTGCCACCTGCTCAACGTCGCCTACCGGCTGCGCCGCAAGCTGCGGTGGGACCCCGTCCGATGGCGCTTCGTCGACGACGCCGAAGCGAACGCCCTGTGCGATTACGAGCGCCGCGCCGGCTACCAGCTGCCCGCGGACTAGCGCGCGGAGCGGCCGGGCGCACCCTGAACAGCTGTCGCTCCGCCTCAGTATCCGTCTAGCTAGGCTTACTGCGGATCACGAGGTTGCGAATCTCGGTCATGTCCTCCATCGCGAAGCGCACGCCTTCGCGACCGAGGCCGCTGTCCTTAACGCCGCCATACGGCATGTTGTCGACGCGCCACGAGGGCACGTCGCCGATGACGAGCGCGCCGATCGGCGTGCGGCTCGCTGGCTTTCATCGGTCGAAACGATAGGCGGGCCCCCAAAGCAGCACCCGGATTACTCGCATTTTGGACGTCGCCGCTGCGGCCATGTGCGCTGCCGCTTCCTCGGCGACGACGCGACGGACGCCATGTGTAAATATTAACGGCGTCAAAGCTTCCAGCTGCCGCGGATGCCCCGGCTCAGTCGTTGCCCCAGAACCTGCCGTCCGAGCGGTAGCCCAGCCCGCTGCTGTGCTGCGTCGCGCGCGCCCAGTGCAGCGCCCAGGCAGGGGAGCCGTCCGGGTCCGTTCCTTTCTTCGGGTAGTAGTGGAGCCGCGACAGCCACAGCGCCTCGTATTCCTGCGCGAACTCCTCGCTGGTCGGCAGCACCCCGCGCTCTTCATACCGGGCCTCGACCCAGGCCGCTGCGTGCTGCGCCTCGGCGCGGAAGAAGCCCTCCTCGATCTGGTAGACGGCCTCGATCGGCGCCACCAATCCCACCGTCAAGGCGAGCGCCTGCCAGCGCTGCCTGCGCCGCTGCATCAGCCAGAACGTCAGCACGACCAGCGCCCCGAACAGCCAGGGGACTAGGTCCGACCACTCCCAACTCGGCAGCAGCGGCGCCGCCGCCGTGCCTGCCTCGCTCGCCTCCCCCGCTACGGCGAGCTCCGCGCCTAGCTCGTGGGTGATCGTCGTGTTCCGCGCCCACGCATCCAGCAGCAAGAGCCCGAAGATGAACGCAAGCGAAGAGCCCGTGTGGAACAGCGGGTTCCAGCGCCAGATCACGCCCGGCCAGAGCAGCAGCGCGAGCGGCAGGTGCACCCCCAGCACGATCGACGTCATGCGCAGATCGATTCCGTAGTCCCAGCTGCGGAACTGGAACAGGATCGTCATCGTCCACGCCACGACCAGGCCGGCGCCGATCATTCGCAGGTTGCGCACCCATGTCCGCGGCATCGACGGCGGCAGCGCGCCGCGCATCGAGCGCGCGAGCGCCTCAGGCTCCCCCATCGCTTGAAGCGCGTCGCTCCACGCCGCGTCTCGGTCTGCGCCGGCCGCGACCGCGTCGCCGACCTGCGCCTCCAGGTCTGCGCGCAGCTCGGCCTGCACCGCGTCGCTCTGCTCGTGCGGCCCGCCGAGCGCCTTCTCTAGTGACGCGAAGAACGCCTGCACCCGCTGCTCGACGCTAGGCATGGCCAGCCTCCTTCAGGATCGAGCGCACCGCGTCGTTGAACCGCAGCCACTGCGCGGCGCGCTTGCCGAGCTCCTTGCGGCCGTCAGCGGTGACGCGGTAGACCTTGCGCCGCTTGCCCTCAGGCGGGTCCTCCCAGGTCGCCTCGATCCAGCCCTCGCGCTCCATCCGGTAGAGCACGGGATAGAGCGTGCCCTGCTTGAAGCGGAACTCGCCGTTCCCGCGGTCCTGCAGCGTGGTCAGGATCTGGTAGCCGTACATCGGCTCCTGCTGGAGCAGGGTCAGCAGCACGAGGTCCGTGCAGCTGCGCGCCAGATCTGAGTTTCCGCCCTTGGTCATGCCAGGCATGTTATCTTGTCTCGCATAACTTGCAAGGCATACCTTGCCTAACAAACTATTATGGAGGACCCGACGAGGTCGGGCCGAAGGGCTGGGGCGGCGCCCGGGCCGCCGGATCCGCGCGCTCGGGCCGCCTACTGGCGGCCGGTCTTCTTGACCATGCGCTGCAAGAACTCGGTCCACTTACCCGGCCAGGCGCCGAAGCCGCCAGACAGCGCGAACTCGCCTACCTTCTCGCCGGTCTTCGGGTCGACCATGACGAAGTAGGGGTTGGTCTTCACGCCCGCCAGCTCGGCCTGCGCCTTGCGGTTGTTGGCGAACTGCTCGTCCGTCAGGTGCTTGGGCGAGTCGGTGTGAAGTCGGGCTTCGACCAGGTGCTGCTTCATGAGCGAGGCGACCGCCTGCTCCAGGAAGATGTTGTCTTCCATGATCCGGCAGCTGTTTCAGTTGAAGCCGGTGAAGTTGTAGAGCACGAGCTTGTCCTCGGCCTTGGCGACCTCGATCGCCTTCTGCGGGTCGTCCTTGACGATCACGTGGCCCTCGACCTTGGGGCCGCTCCCCTCGCCCTTCATCACGATGCGGTTGGAGTAGGCCGGCACGAAGCCGGTCATGATCTTGTCCATCCGGTTGCCCATCGCGCCGAACAGGAAGTAGGTCGCGAGCAGCGTGACGATCATGCCGCCGGCCATCCTGCCGTTGCCGACGCCCATGCTCGGCGTGCCGGCCTTGCGCAGCACCCCGAACAGGTAGAGCGCCCACAGCCCGAAGACCGCGGCCCACAGCATCAGGAACAGCTCGCGCGGCAGGGCGTCCCAGCCGAAGTAGATGTCGACCATCGACACGAACTTGAACGCCGCCGCCAGCTCGACGAAGCCGAGCGAGATCTTCAGCGTCTCCATCCACTCGCCCGACTTGGGCATCGCCTTGACCTTCGTCGGGGCGAGCGACAGCGCCATGAACGGGATCGCCATCGTCAGGCCGAAGATGCCCATGCCGACCGCCACCTTGGCGGTGCCGTGCTTGGCGATGCCGCCGATCAGCGAGCCGACGATCGGCGCCGTGCACGTGAACGAGGTCAACACCAGCGTCGCGCCCATGAAGAACACGCCGCTGAGGCCGCCGAGCGTCAAGCCAGAGCCGCCGCTGGGCGCGCCCGCCGCCGACATCTGCGCCTTGGTCGCCAGCCGCTGCAAGAACTGGGGCGGGTTGAGGTTGACCCATCCAAACAGCACCGCGGCGAAGAAGAAGAACATCGCGCCGATCACGGCGTTGGTCGCCCAGTGGTTGACGACGTCGATGATCACCGCCGACAACGCGACCCCGACGAACACGAACATCGCGATGATGCCCAGCCCGTAGGTGATCGTCAGCGGCAGCACGTTGCCGCCGGCCTTCTCCGCCTGCTTGGTGAAGAAGCTGAATGTGATCGGGATCATCGGATACGTGCACGGCATCGCGAGCGCGAATAGGCCGCCGCCGATGCTGGCTAGGATCAGCGCCCCCCCGCTGCCGAACGGGTCGGCCGGGTCCACGACGCCCTCGTCGTCGCCGGCGTGATCGGTAGCCTTGGGGGCCTCCGACTGCGCCGCGCGCGCGGCGCCCGCTTCGATCGTCAGCGTCGCCTCGTACTCCGCCTCTGCCGGCGGGTCGCAGCCGACCTCGTTGCAGATCTGGTAGTCGAGCACGCCGCCGATGGTGACCTCGCGCGGCGCCGCGTCTGTAGGGACGCGGAACGCCTGTCGAACCTCGAAGTGGTGCGGCAGCTGATACTGCACGGTGTCGAAGACCTCGACCGGGTCTCCCGGCGGCACCACCGGGTCGCCCTCGAACGCGAGGCTGCCGACGTCCTGCTTGTCCTGCGCGTATTCGACGGGGATCTGACCGGTCTCTTTGGTGCCGTAGGCGTGCCACCCGTCGATGACGTTGACGTCGAGCACCAGCGTCGTGACCTCGCCGGCGCGCGCCGTCGCAGGTTCAAACTTCGCGGTCACGGCCACCTTCTCGTCGCCGCCGAGCATCAGCCCTGGCACCGTGCCGAGCCCCGGCACCGGGATCGGCGGCGGCGGCTCCTGCACGGCGGCGCTGCTCGCCGGCGCCGCTGCGGCGACCTCCCCGGTCGCCTCGAACGCGGCGGTGTTCGGCTGCTCGCACGATCCCTGCATGCAGATCTGGTAGCCCAGCCCGCCCGCGACGCGGAGCGCGCCGGTCGCGCCCGCCGCGACCTTGAGCGGCACCGTCACGCGGAACGACTCCGGCAGCGGATAGGTCGTCCCGTAAGGCGACACCTCCTGCAACCCGCCTGGGATGTCCGCCTCGCCCGCGCGCTCCAGGCCGGTCAGCTCAAGCGCTGCCGTGTCGAGAGAGACCGGGATGTTGCCAGTTTCCAAAGTGCCGTAGGCGTGCCAACCAGCAGCCGTCGTCGCGCGCAGCACGAGCATCACAGCCTCACCGGGCGCCGCCGTCGCGGGCTCAAGCGAGGCTTTGAGCACGAACTTGGGATCGTCCTGCGCGAACAGCGACGTCGTCAACGTCACCAGCAGGCACCACATCAGCCGAAGTCGAGAAAGCATCGGGCTGAGATGATACGAGCCCGGGCGCGATCGACACGCGGCAGGCCAAAGAACTTGCCGTGGTGAAGCTGGCTCTTAGCCGTTGTCCGCCGCGCCGTCGGGCGCGGCCGCCGACGCCTCCGCTGCCGATTTGCTGTAGAGACCCCAGACGCTCGCTAACGCGATCATTCCGACGGTCGGCGCCCCGATCGTCACCAACACGAACGCGACCGGAGACTCGAAGTAGAACAAGGTGCAGAAGCCGCCGACTACCAACGGCAGCGGCGCGAGGCAGTACCAGCGCCACGCTCCTTCATACACCACGACGGTGAACACCTGGCAGAACAGGTAGGCGAAGGGCAGGAGGGCGATCAGCCCGACGGCGCAAAAATACATGGATCGTCCACTCTATGAGGAGGTGGGCTACGCGCACACGCTAGCCCCCTCATATCAGGCAGAGGGATAAGCCGCCGGTGCAGAGGGTGCAAGGGCGCGGCCGGCGGCCGGCGAGGGCTTGAAGATTCGCCCTGATCGCCGGGGGCTTGCTACACTGTTGGGCCGACGTCTGCCTTCGATCCGCTGATGATCCGCCCGCTCTCGACCTTCCTGGTGCTGTCTGTCCTCGCGGGCCAGCCGGAGCCGCTCGGCTTCGACGTCCTGGCGGGCTTCGACTACACCGAGGGGATGACCTTGCCTAAGGAGGTCTCCAGCTGGGACGAGAAGGAGGTCAAGGTCCGCGGCTTCATGCGCCGCGAGTTCCCCGGCGACGGCCCGGTCAACTCGTTCATGCTGATCAACGACAACTGCGGCTGCACTGGCACGCCGAAGCTGAATGAGATCGTGTTCTGCATGCTGCCTGAAGGCGAGACCGAGGACGTGCACGAGGGCATCGTGACGGTCACAGGCAAGCTCTACATCGGCGAAGAGAAGGAAGACGGCTACGTCATCATGATCTACCAAATGGACGCCGATCAGGTGACGACGTCGCAGTGAGCTCCGGTAAGCTCTCCAGGCTCGCGCTCGTCGCGGCGATCGCAGCGCCCCTCTTGGCGCTGTGCGTAGAGCCGCGACAAGACCCCGCGACAGAGGACTGGTCGCGCCACGTCAAGAAGGCGTGCACGTCGCGGCGCTACGGCATCCGCTTGGCGGCGGCGCGCAAGGTCGCCGGCGGCGGCGACGAGGCGGTCGCGGCGGTGGAGGCATACGCGGCCGAGCAAGGCCTCAACGCGCTGCCCGCCTCGCTCGTCGACGCGATCGCCGACAGCGGCAAGGCCGGCCCGAAGGTGTCGCGGCTGCTCTGGTCGTGGACGATGAACCCCGACTTCTACTGGCGCTCGTCGGCGATGCGCGGGGTCGCGTTGCGCGTACCCCGCTACAAGTCCGCGGAAGAAGACGGCACGCCGCCCGGGCTCCCGCCGGCGCAGGTCGACTACCTGATGTCCGTGCGCGCCGAGAACGACCCCGCCTGGCTGATGCGCGCGCACGCGAGGCTCGGCATGATCTTGGGCGGCAAGCCGATCGACGAGGTGTTCTGGCTGAGCGAGCCAGACCCCCGCGCGCGCGTCCGCCTCGCGACGCTGCTGCTGACGTCCGGCGTGACGCCGCCGATGCAGCCCCTGGTCGACGCGCTCGCCGATGAGCGCAGCTTCTTGGGCACCCCATGGGGCGCCAACCTCGCGACGGAGTCGAGCAAGGCGCTGCGTCGCTGGCTGGGAGACCAGTTCCCCAAGTTTGAAGCGGGCGACAAGCGCGCGGCGATCGCCGCGCTCCTCCCCGTATTAGAAGCCAAGACCGGAGAGACGCTGCTGGCGCCAGAGCGCAAGCGCGACCTCGTCACGGACGCGGTCGGCGGCGTCGAGCTCCTCTCGTGCAAGCACGGCGACCAGTTCCTCCAATGGGGCGAAGACGGCACCGTCTCCTTCGGCCTCGACGGCGGGCATTCGGCCACGCTCCGCGGCGACGCTTGGTCCGAGCTGTTCCAAGATCGCGCAGCCATCGCGCTCGAGAAGAGCGTCGGTGTGGTGATTTGCGACAGCCTGCGGATCTCGCAGGCGGCCCCCAAGACCAACGCCAAGGCCGCGCCCGCGTCGCTGCCCCCAGCAGCGGCGGACTGGCTCAAGCGGCTCGCCCAAATGCTCGATGATGCTGGAGAGACCCAGCGCGCTGCAGACCTTCGGCGCGGCCTCGGGCAGTTCGACGGGCGCTAGCGCCCACCCAGGAGATCTTCCCAACCGATGTGTGGCATCATCGCCGTGCTGCGCCGGCAAAGCCGGCGCGCGGCCCCGAGCCGAGAACGCCTGCGCGCGCTGCTCGCTGCAGCCGAGGGGGCGCTCACGGACGCGCCGACCGTAGATGGGATCACGGACGCCGCCGACGCGCTCGCAGCGCTCGATCGAGAGCTCCGTGGCGTGCCCGGGCTCTGGGCCCTGCTGCAGCATGAGGGCCTGATCGCCGAGCTCCGCGAACGCGCCGACGCGCTCCATCGGCGCGCCCACGCCGTCGAAGCTGATCGTGACGGCGCCGCAGCGGGCGACGACGTCGAACGCCGCAACGCCGAGATGGTCCGCCTGAAGGACCAGGTCTGGGCCCTGCGCCGCGACCGCGTCCCGCACGCCGAGGCTGTGCGAGACCTCGCAGGCGGCGACTTGCCTGACCAGCGCGCCGCGGCCGCGTTCTCTTCGATCGAAGCCGCGCTCGCCGCGCTCGACCGCCTCGAGGTCCGCGGCCGCGACTCCGCCGGCGCCGCGATCATCGTCAGCGGTCTAGACATAGAGTCCCCCACGATCCAGCAGCTGCTCGCTGCGCGCGATGACGACCCGCTGTTCCAAGACGGCGCGGTGCGATGCGCCGACGGCAGCCTCAACTTCGTCTACAAGCACGCCGCCGAGATCGGCGAGCTCGGCGACAACGTCGCCGCGCTGCGCGAGGCCATGCGACGGGACACCCTGCTGCAAACCGCCATGCGCGAGCCAGCCGCAGAGACCCTGGTCCTCGGGCACACGCGCTGGGCGAGCGTCGGCATCATCAGCCAGCCGAACGCGCACCCCCTCAATCACGAGGAAGCGCACGACAGCAGCGGCCCCTACGTCCTCGGCGCGCTCAACGGTGACGTCGACAACCACCAAGACCTAGCCCAGCAAGACGGGCTGAAGCTCCACACGGCGATCACGACCGACGCAAAGGTCATCCCGGCCATGGTCTCCCGACAAATGCGTCAGGGGCACGACCTCGCGGACGCGTTCTCGCGCACGGTGACGCGCCTCGAAGGATCGGTCGCGATCGGCGCCGCGGCGACCGCGCACCCAGACCAACTCGCGCTCGCCTTGCGCGGCTCCGGGCAAGCGCTCTACGTCGGCTTCGCGGAAGATACGTTCGTCGTCGCCAGCGAACCTTACGGCGTCGTAGAAGAATGCGACCGTTACCTGCGGCTCGACGGCGAGACCCCTGGCAACCCCGACAACCCGACAGGGTCACGCGGCCAAGTGGTCATGCTCAGACGCGACGGGGCCGGCGAGCTCGCTGGCGTCACGCGCGCCGCCTACGACGGCAGCGAGCTCCCGATCGACGCGGCGAGCCTGACCACGGCCGAGGTGACGACCCGCGACATCGACCGCGGCGATCACCCGCACTACTTGCTGAAGGAGATCGGCGAGTCGCCGAGTTCGCTGCAAAAGACGCTCCGAGGCCGCATCGTCACCGTCGACGGTCGCGCCCGCGTCGAGCTGCCCGACGCGTCGCTGCCCGCTGCGGTGGCGTCAGACCTGGCGGCTGGACGCGTCCGGCGCATCCTGGTCATCGGCCAGGGCACCGCAGCGGTCGCTGGACGCGCGGTCGCGTCCGCGATCCGCGACGCGCTCGCGCGCGCGGACGTCCAGGTCGAAGCGATCCCGGCGACGGAGCTCTCCGGCTTCGGCCTCGGCGCAGAGATGGGCGACACCCTGCTCGTCGCCATCTCGCAGTCCGGGACCACCACCGACACGAACCGCACGGTAGACCTGGCGCGCAGCCGCGGCGCCGCTGTCCTGGCCATCGTCAACCGCCGAGGCAGCGACCTGACCGAAAAGGCTGACGGCGTGCTGTACACGTCCGACGGTCGCGACGTCGAGATGAGCGTCGCGAGCACGAAGGCGTTTTACGCGCAGTGCGCCGCGGGTCAGCTGCTGGCGCTGGCGCTGGCGCGCGCGGTCGGGTGCCACGACGACCGCGAAGAACACGCCCTGCTCAGCGCGCTGAGCGCGCTGCCTGACGCGATGCGCGAGGTCCTCGCACAAGACGTGAAGATCCGCGATCTGGCGCGCGCCTACGCGCCGCAGCGGCGTTATTGGGCGCTGGTCGGCAACGGCCGCAACCAGGTCGCGGCGGCAGAGGTCCGTATCAAGCTGTCGGAGCTCTGCTACAAGTCGATCGCTTGCGACGCGACCGAGGACAAGAAGCACATCGACCTCTCGTCCGAGCCGATGATCCTGTGTTGTGCGGCAGGCATGACGGGGTCGACCGCAGACGACGTCCGCAAGGAGGTCGCGATCTACAAGGCCCACAAGGCGTCCCCGATCGTGATCACGACGCGCGGCGGACCCCGGTTCGACGACGCCGACGGCGTCATCGAGGTCCCGCCCGCGCATCCGGCGCTGGCCTTCATCTTGTCGACGATGGCCGGCCACCTGTTCGGCTATCGCGCGGCGCTCGCCATCGACGAGCTCGCGGCGCCGCTGCGCCGCATGCGCGGCGTGATCGAAGCGACCTTCGGCGCTGAGGACTCGCCCACGAGCGTGCTCGGCGCGCTCGCGCCTGCGCTCCGCCCGCACTGGGAGGCCTTCCGCGGCGACCTGCTCAATGGTCGCTACGACGGCACGCTCGAGGCGCGCACCGCTGCGCGACTGACGTCGCTGGGCAACTACGCGCTGGAGCTGACGCCGCTCGACGCGTACCCGGTCGAGTTCGGCGAGCCCGGCGCGCCGGGAGCGGTCGTCGACCGCCTGACCGAGGCCCTGACCACCGCGATCGACGAGCTCACGCGACCGGTCGACGCGATCAAGCACCAAGCCAAGACCGTGACCGTGGGGATCTCGCGCAGCGACGAAGCCATGTTGACCGCGTCGCTGGTGCAGGAGGTGCTTGCGGCAGGGGCCGCCCGCGACCACCTCGGATATGAGGATCTGCGGGCGCTCGCGAGCCTCGACCCGGCGGTCTGCGGAGTCCTCGGCAGCACGCGCTATCGGATCGATCATGGCGACGACGAGCAGAGCGCGACCGCGCGGGTCGTCGACCGGCGCGGGGTCGCGGCCGACTTCCCGTCGCGGACAGAGGCCAACCCGACGCTCCGTGGGACCAAGCACCTCGTGGCGAGTGAGCGCCGCCTGATGGTGGCGCGAGGCCGCAGCGATGACCGCACCGTCATCATCGTCCCCGAGGTGCACGGCCACCGCGCGGTCGGGGTGACGCTGCTCCACGTGCGCTTTCATGACCGCTTGGGGGCCGATGCGCTCTGCGGCGTGCTCGGCGGCTATCGGAACCGTTACCAAGCGCTCGCCGACGCCGTGACCGAGACCGAGCCCTCGTTCGACAAAGAACTACTCGCAGAGATGCCCGTCGTCGACCTGCTCTGCGAGCCGGTCTATTCGCTCGCCGACCGCTGGCGAGACGGCGCGCTGAACGCCAAGTGAGCCCTTTCGCTAGGCGCGGCGAGGTCTATCCTCTCGGACGCCAATGCCGGTTCCTTTGATCGATCTCACGCGCGACCAAGCGCAGCTCGCTGAAATTGAGGCCGCCGTCGTGCGCGTGGTGCGCAGCGGCCAGTACATCCTCGGCCCCGAAGTCGAGAACCTCGAGCAAGAGCTCGCTGCCTACCTCGGGTGCAAGCACGCCCTCACGATGTCGTCAGGCACCGACTCGCTGCTCGCGCCGATGATGGCCCTCGGGATCGGGCCCGGCGACGAGGTCGTCCTGCCGACGTATTCCTTCTTCGCCACGGCAGGCACGGTCGCGCGCACCGGCGCGAAGCCGGTGTTCGTCGACTCTGAGCCCGTCTTCAAGAACATCGACCCGGCGCGCCTCGAGGCTGCGCTCAAGGGATGCAAGCGCCCCAAGGCCGTCGTCGGCGTGCACCTCTTCGGCGCGGCGTTCGACGTCGACGCCGTGGTCCGCATCTGCCGCGAGCACTCGGTGCCGCTCATCGAAGACGCCGCGCAGGCGATCGGGTCGAAGCACGGCGGGCGGATGCTCGGCGGCCACGGGCTCTGCGCTGGCTGGTCGACGTTCCCGACCAAGAACTTCGGCGGGATCGGCGACGGCGGCTTCCTCACCACCAACGACACCGACTTCTATGAGCAGTGCAAGCTGCTGCGCAACCACGGCATGGCGCAACAGTACCTGCACCACACCATCGGCGGGAACTTCCGGATGGACGCGCTGCAGGCCGCGGCGCTACGGGTGAAGCTGCGCTCGATGGAGGACGTCACCGAGCGGCGACGTCAAAACGCCGCGAACTACCGACGCTTGTTCGAAGAAGCCGACCTCTTGGAGTGGGCGGAGCTGCCCACCGACACCGACCGCCACGCCTACCACCAGTTCGTTTTGCACGTCCCGGAAGATCAACGAGACCCGGCGATCCAGCACCTGCGCGCGCAAGGCGTCGGCTGCGCGGTCTACTACCCTGTTCCGTTCCACCGGCAGCCGTGCTTCCGCTACCTCGACTGCGACGCTGCGGACTTCCCCGTCGCGGACGAAGCGAGCCGGCGCTCGCTGGCGCTGCCGATCTTCCAGGGGCTGACCGAGGCCGAGCAGATCGACGTCGTCGGCGCGCTGAAGAACTTCGTGAAGGGTCTCTAGCGGACCTCTTTGTAGGTCCCGCCCGACTGCTTCGCGATGTCGCTGAGCAGCGTCGAGCGACGGCCGATCGAGATGCAGTGGATCACGATCTGGCGCGTGCGGTTCATCAGCCGCACTTGCTCGACGATGTCCTCGGCTTCGATGTACTTGCCGGCGCCGGGCTGGCCGTCCGTGAGCAGGTAGACGGTGTCGACTTCGGGGTCTTGGAACGCGAACTCGACGGCGTCATAGAGGTTCGTGCCGCCAGTCTGCTTGACGGCCTGGATGTCATCTAGCAGCTCGCGGCGGTTGCCAGCGCTCAGCGCCCTCACCTCCTTCCAGACGGACGTGATCGCTGACTCGAAGAAGATGACGTTGACCTTGTGCGTCTTGGGCAAGCTCTCGACCACGTTCGTCAGCTGCGCCTTGGCGACGTCGAGGCGGGTGCGCTTCTTGTCTGTGCCAACCTTCGCCGCCATCGAGCCGCTGTGATCCACCACGAAGGCGATCCGCGAGCTGACGAGCGGCATGTCGTAGTAGCTGACCGTCTGCCCACCAGTCGTGGTCCCGCCGCCCTTGACGGTGTCAGGGTGAGGAAGCGCGAACCCCTCTTTGCTCTTCCGCCACCACTTGTTCCAGTTACTCCGAGTCCAACATCGCTTGCCCGTATGCAAGAACAACGCGGTCTCTAGCTCGTGCTTCAAGCGGCCTTCTTCTGCGCCGTAGCGGCTGATCAACAGCGGGATCGAGGTGACGTCCCGATTGACGGCGAGGTAGCGGAACGCGAGCGAGCGCAGCTCCCACGCGCGGTGCCTCAGGCACTTTTGCGCAGACGTGATCGCCGCGGGCGACTTCATCTCGAGCAGCAGCGCGAGCCCGAGCATCCGGCTCTCCAGGTCTGGCGCGGCGGCCAACGAGGCCAGGTCTTGGACCCACGACGCGTCCTTGACGAGCAGCTCGTGCAGCCCAGCAGCCGTATCGAGGACCTTCTTGCGGTTGCGCCGGAGCTGCTTACGCATCTTCTCGACGAGCGGCTGCAGCGACTCTGCGGGCGCCTCGCCGAGCAAAATCTTGGCCGCCGTCCGCTCCGGAGTGAGCTCGGATTCGAGCCCCTCTTCGATCAAGAACTGAATCAGCTCCGGCTGCTTGGCGACGCTCTTCGCGGCCGTCTTGAGCGCCTGCTTGACCGCGCGGCCGCGAACAGCCCCGTAGCGGAGCAAGGCCGGGAAGAAGTCGGCGTCGCCGACCGCCGCGAGCCCGCGGACAAGCTCTACGGCCGACGCAGCGTCTGGCTGGTCGTAGACCCGCTCGATCACGTCGAGCGTCAGGGTGAGGGCGCGCGCGCTACCCTGCTCAGCCAGGATGCGCCACGCCGTCGCCGCGACCAGCAGGTTGCCCTCCTTTACGCACTGCACGCGCGCGCGGTCGACGGCCTCGTCTGACGAGACGGTCGCCGTGTGGAGCAGCATGTAGCGGCGGTGGGCGTGCTCGCCGTCCGTGATCAGCTTGGCCAGCTCGCGCCTGACGCGAGCCGAGTCACAGCCGCAGAGGCTGACGATGACCCCGCGCTTGATGCTTTCGTTCTTCGTCTCGACCGCGAGCTCGAACAGCTCGTCGGTGGCCTCATCGCCGAATGCGACCAGCGCTTGCGTCGCCGCCGTCCGCACCGAGACGTATGCGTCTGGTCGCTTGACCGCCTTCATCAGGTCCGCCTGGACCTCCGGCCGCTCGACCTTACCCATCGCTTCGATCACGTAGACGCCGCTGCCGAACCTCGCGTAGCTGCGGAGCTCCTTCTGGAGGTACTTGGTCACCCGCGGGTGGTCGATCTCGCCGAGCCAGCCGACGAGGCGACGCCGCTGCGCGAGCTTCGTCTTGTCCGTCCGTACGGCCTCGTAATCCTTGATCGCCTTGTCGATCTTCTCTTTGAGCGGCGCGCCATCCTCCTGCGCGGCGACCGGCGGCGCGATCGCCAGCAGCAGCGCGGCGAGCAGCGTCGAGGTATGTGCGGCGTGAGGCTTCATGGCGCGGACCAGCTGGAGACCCCGTTTTACTCCGCGCGACCGCTAGACCCCACCCCCCAACCGCGAACAAGCCCCCGGGCGCAGACGCACGCTGATGCGCCCGTGCGTCTCAGGCGATGTGATCCCGACCCGCAGCCAGCATCAGCAACCGGTCGAAGCCGAGCGCGACGCCCGCGCACGGCGGAAATCCCGCAGCGAGCGACGCGAGCAGCGGCTCGTCGAGCGGCAGCGCGCGGCGCCCAGCGGCCTCCCTGGCGCGGTTGGCCGCCTCGAAGCGCCGCCGCTGCTCGACCGCGTCTGCCAGCTCGTGGTAGCCGTTCGCGAGCTCGACGCCGCCAACGTAGAGCTCGAAGCGGTCGGCCGTCGCGGGTCCCCCGCCAGCCGGGACGCGCACCTGCGCGAGCGCGGCCTGCGACGGCGGGTAGCCGTGCACGAACAGCGGCCCGCGCCCCGCGAGCCGCGGCTCGATGTAGCTGACCAGGAGCAGGTCGAGCGCCTCGTCGAGCGTCCCGCCGTCGTAGCTGTCCGGCACGTCGACGCCGAGCGCGCCGCACGCGTTCAGCGCTTCTGCCCGCGTGACCGCGAACGGGTCGACCGCCGCGAACTCTACAAACAGCTCGCGGTAGGTGACCCGGTCGAAGGGCCCGCCCGCCGCGCTCGGCAACAGCTCCTGAACCAGCGCCTCCACCTCGTCCATCAGCGCGTAGTGGTCGATGCCGGGGCGGTACCACTCGAGCATCGTGAACTCGACCGCGTGCCGACGACCGACCTCGCCGTCCCGGAACGCGTGCGCAAATTGGTAGATCGGGCCAGCGCCCGCGGCGAGCAGCCGCTTCATCGGCCCTTCCGGCGAGGTCAATAGCCGGCGCTCCACCGGCGCTCCCGGCCCCAACCGCACGAAGCAGGGGATCGGGTCGATGTGCTCCTCGACCACCACGCCGTCGCCGAGCAGCGGCGTGGTGACCTCAAGCACGCCGCGCTCGTCGAAGAACCGGCGCGCCTGCGCCACCAGCCCGGCGCGGCGCCGCAACTCCGCGATCTGATCGGCGGCCAAGCGAGCTCCCTGGCTCAGCCTTTGGAGACGCGCTCGACGTATTCGCCCGTGCGCGTGTCGACGCGGACGACGTCGTCGTTGTTGATGAAGATCGGCACCATCAGCTCCGCGCCGGTCTCGACGGTCGCCGGCTTCTGCACGTTGCCGGTCGAGTTCCCCTTCGCGCCAGGCTCGGTGTAGGTCACCTTCATCTCGACGTGCGCCGGCGGCGTCACCGTGATCGGCGCGCCGTTCCACATGACGACGTCGCACTCCATCTCATCCTTGAGCCACTTCGCCGCGTCGCCGACCGCGTCGGCGCCCACCTGAAACTGCTCGAAGCTCTCGCCGTCCATGAAGTGGAAGTCGGTCGCGTCCTTGTAGAGGAACTGCATCGACCTCTCTTCGACGTCCGCGGCCTCTAGCGAGTCGCCGCTGCGATAGTTCTTGTCCACGACGCGACCAGTGGTCAGGCTCTTGAGCCGCACGCGGTAGACCGCTTGGCCTTTCCCCGGCTTCATGAACTCGAGGTCGACCATCAGGTAGGGTTCGTTCTCGATCTGGACCTTCAGTCCCTTCTTAAAATCACTCGTGCCGTAGGAAGCCATAGCGGCGAATACGAATATCGAAACGAGCCCGACTCCGCCATTGGAACGCCAAATCCCAAGTGAACCGAGCGAGCAGACCGGCGCGGCGCGCTGCGATTGGCGCGAACAGCTGCGGCGGGCGATTCGCGATCCTGACGAGCTGATCGCCCGGCTGAAGCTGCCGCAGGCCTTACGCGAGGCCGCACGGCGCGCGGCCGATCGCTTCGCGCTGGTGGTGCCCGAGGCGCTCGTCGGCCGGATGCGCCCAGGCGACCCGTCTGACCCGCTGCTCGCGCAGGTGCTGCCGACGCAAGACGAGCTGTCCCCGCCCGCCGCGGGCTACGGCGCCGACCCGTGCGGCGACCTCGCCGCCTCGAGAGCGCCAGGGTTGCTGCAGAAGTACGACGGCCGGGCCTTGCTGATCGTCGCCGGCGTCTGCGCGGTCGCTTGCCGCTACTGCTTTCGACGCGAGTTCCCGTACGACGAAAGCCCGAACGGGCTGGCGCAGTGGCGACCCGCGCTCGAGGAGCTCCGGCGCAGCCCCGGGGTAGAGGAGGTGCTGCTCTCGGGTGGGGATCCGCTGATGCGGCCCGACCCGTGGCTCGCCGAGCTGGTCGCGCAACTCGAGGACATCCCCCACCTGCGGCGGCTGCGCATCCATACGCGCCTGCCCATCGTGATCCCGGACCGCGTCGACGACGCGCTGCTCGGCTGGCTGCGCGCGACGCGCCT
The DNA here is from genome assembly GCA_036160175.1 of Planctomycetota bacterium. Taxonomy (GTDB): domain Bacteria; phylum Planctomycetota; class UBA1135; order UBA1135; family UBA2386. The sequence goes on along the minus strand of JAYYEE010000227.1, from coordinate 19,921 downwards.
AGCGCCGACGGTCGTTGTCCACAGCAACCACCCCAACGAGCTCGACGAAGACTGCAGCGCGGCCCTGCTGCGACTGGTGAAGAGCGGCGTGCCCGTACTCAACCAGACCGTGCTGCTCCGCGGCGTCAACGACGACGCCGACACGCTCACCGAGCTGTCCAAGCGTTTGCTAGACGCGCGCGTGATGCCCTACTACCTCCACCAGCTAGACCCGGTCACGGGAGCCCAGCACTGGGAGGTCCCGGTCGCGCGCGGCCTAGAGCTGATCGCCGAGCTCCGACGTCGCCTGCCGGGCTTCGGGGTCCCTCGGTACGTGCGCGAGGTCATCGGCGCGGCCCACAAGGTCGAGCTCGGGACCCAGCCCTGAGCGCCACGCACGCCCCGCCTCGCCGTATATACTGACCTGTTCGAAGCTTCGGCGAATCGGCGCGAAGCACCTGCTCCACCATGTTGACCGCTGTTCGGCCTCTCGCTCTGACGATCACGCTCGCGTGCGTCAAGCTGGCCGCGCAGTGCTCGGACCCGATGGCTCCTGCCAGCGGCTTCGCGATCACGACCGCGACCAACCAGCTGCTCACCTACACGGACGGCTACCGCACGCGGGCCGACGTCTACCGCCCGACCACAGCACCCGGACCCTGCGGTTGGCCGCTGCTGATCGCCGTCCACGGCCTCCCGTCGACCAAGCAGGCTGCAGCGGCGCGGGCCACAGACTTCGCGCAGCGCGGCTACCTCGTCGTCGCCTATGACGTACGCGGCCAAGGCTCCGGCATCGCGCTGAACCCCGGCAAGGGGTCGGGCATCATGTCGCTCCAGGAGTGGATCGACATGTTCGAGGTCATCGAGTGGGCGCGATCCACCTACCCGAACCTCGTCGACAACCAACGCGTCGGGGTCTTCGGCGTCAGCCAGGGCGGAGCGCACGCGTGGGCGGCGGCCGCGTGGTCCGGTCGCCAGCCGCCGCCGAACCCGCGCCGTTCGACGGCGTTCCCAACCGTGAACGCGGTCGCGGCGACGGCGATGCCGCCGAGCCACCCGGACGCGGCGACGCTCAAGGGCGCCGGCTTCAAGGCGGTCTGGGCGCGCTACGCGTACGCGCCGACGGGCCCCATGCTGGCCGTCGACCCGGCAGTGAAGCTGACCTGGCGCACGTTCCTCGCCAACGACGACCCCGAAGGCAACTACCTCTGGCTGAAGACCGACCCTGGCCGCGACTTCTCCGCGGAGCTCCAGCAGAGCGCGGTGCCGACCCTGGTCACGATGTCGTGGCGCGATAACGGCGTCGGCGCGGACCCGTCGCTCGCGGCGCTGCAGTCGATGCCTGCGTCGACCCCAAAGCGCCTCTATGTGACGACCGGACAGCACGACACGCCGCCCAACGACTACGAGTTCGACCAGCAGCTGAGGATGCGCGAGCGCTGGTTCGCGCGCTTCCTCAAGGCCGATCCGGAGCCGATCGAGGATGGGCCGCTGGTGCGGTCGGCGGCGCTCCCCGCAGACGCAGCGACCTACACCGACCCGACGTCGCTGTGGCGACACCGGGCCGACGACTCCTTGCCCCCGCAGGTCTCGAGCACTCGCCGGCTGTTCCTCCGGGCGGGCGGCGCCTTGTCGACGCAGGCCCCCACGACCAGCGAGGCACCGCAGCGAATCACCCACCAGGTCCCGCCCGGATACACCGCGCTCCAGTGGGGCCAGAGCGGCGGCGGGACCGCGGTCGCGCCCACGCTCAACGTGACGCCCCTTTCCGAACACGTCTACACGAGCGCGCCGTTCGCCGAGACCTTCGAGATCGCGGGCCTCCCGACCCTCGAGCTCGCCTTGACGCCGATGAGCCAGCGCTTCTTCGTCGCGGCGCGGCTGGACCTGATCCCGCCGAGCGGCGGCGCAGTCACCGTGGGGCGCGGCGCGGCGGGCGAACGCCAAGCCGGCGGCCCCTCGCCGACGACCCTGTCCATCGGCCTCGACCTGCTCGACGTCGTCGTCCCCGCAGGCACCCGGCTGCAGCTCCGCGTCCGCAACCACTACATCGTGAACACGCCGCAGGGTGAGTACTTCCACACGATGCCCTACCTGAGCGGCTACGACGTCGACGTCGAGCACAGCCCTGGCGCGCTGTCGTTCGTAGACCTCCCGCTGCGAAACTCCGTCGAGTTGGACCTCACGACCGCAGCCACTGCGCTCTCCGTCTCCGCGCCCGCGACGGTGGACGTCGAGTTGCGCAGCGCGCCGACCTGGGCGTCGTCGGTCTACTTCGTCGCCATGAGCCTGTCAGGTCAGGGGCCCGCTCTGCCCTTGCCCGGTGGCGACCTGTTGTGGTTACGGCCCGACGGGCTCACCACGGCGGCGCTCGGCCCCAACCCGCTGCTCCCCGGCTTTATCGGCGTCCTCGACGCCGACGGCGCCGCGAGCGCTTCCATGCAGCTCCTCCCCATAGCGCCGCTGCCAGCGGGCCTCGCGGGCACCAACCTGCACCTCGCCCCGATGGCCTTCCAAGGCGCGGACCTGCACGCAGGAGCACCCGTGTCCGTTGAGCTCCGGCCCTGAACCTGGCGAGACCGCGGACCACCACGAGCGCTGTGCCGGCGCTTGCAGACGGCGCCGCGAAGGCAGGCTGCGCCGCGATCGCCGCACCTTGGCGGCGCACCGCAACCAGCCGCCTCGCGCCCCCCGATGACCAGAGATCTCGATAGGATACGCACGGACAGCGTCGATCCACCGCTCGCGCCCGGCAACTAGGAACCCATGACTCCTGCGGAACACCGCGCCCCACAGGGCAGCAGACCCGGCCGGGTCCCCGAGGTGATGATCATCGGCGCGGCCAAGTCCGCGACGACCAACCTGTTCCTGCAGCTGTGCACGCACCCGAAGATCTTCGACCGGCACCTGGAGGACGAGCTCGGACAACAGAAGGAGCCGTCGTTCTTCTCGTTTGACGAGAACTACCAAAAGGGCCTCAGCTGGTACACGCGCTTGTATGAGGACGCCCGGCCCGACGAGCTCTGCGTCGACGCCTCCACCAACTACACGCGCTGGCCGCAGCTGCCTTCGACCGCCGCGCGGATGGCGACGCACGCACCGAACGCGCGGCTCGTCTACCTCGTCCGACACCCCGTGGAGCGCGCCTATTCGCACTACGTGCACCGCTACATGCGCGAACTGCACCCTGGTGAACCAGTCCAAGCGACCTTCGAAGAGCACGTGCAGCGCGACCCCATGTGCATCGACTCGAGCTTGTACATGCGGCAGATCGAGCGATACCTAGAGCACTACCCGCGCTCTGCGATCCACGTCGTCCTGACGACGGACTTCAAGCGCGCGCCGCTCAAGACGCTGCAGGGCATCTGCCGGTTCCTCGACATTGACCCTGACAGCGCCCGGCTCCGCACCATGGATGACCGCAACGCCAACGTCAGCCAGCGCATCACCAGCGCGCGGATTCGCGGAGCGATCACCGGGCGCTTCACGCGCATCCCGCTGCTCGGTCCGCTCGCGCAGCGCATGCCTGAGTCCTGGCGTGACAGGGCGTATCGGCTGCTCGCGAAGACGAGCGCGAGCCGCGCGACCGCCGCGGCGTTCTCTCCCAAGCCGATGACGGACGAGGTGCGCGCGAAGTACCTGGCCTTCTTTGAGCGCCCCAACCAGGAGCTCGCCGAGTTCCTCGGCCGCGACTTATCTGAGTGGTCGCGTTAGACCCCGCGGCGCCGACGCGGCCTTGCCACCGAGGCGCCCAGCGCGCGCGCGCCGGCTCCTGCCGCCGGCGGGTTTCCCAGAGCGGCGCAATTTGAGGTCGACCGCGAGGTTGTCCTCTGTAGACTGCTCGCCCGCAAAACTCACGGAATCCCCCCACGAGGCCCCTCCCAGAGCTGACCATGGACATTGTCGTCTGCATCAAGCGTGTTCCGGCGACCGACACGGCGATCAAGATCGCCGCGGACGGTAAGTCGATCGATACCAACGGCGTTAGCTTCGAAATGAACGCCTACGACGAGTTCGCCCTCGAGCAGGCGCGACTGCTCAAGGAGCAGCTCGGCGATGGCAGCGTGACGGCAGTCACGATCGGCCCGAAGGACGCCCAGAAAGAGATGCGGAGCACGCTCGCGCGCGGCGCCGACAAGGCCGTCTTGCTCACCACGGACCAGTGGGTCTACGACAGCGCCTCGACCGCGGACGCGCTGGCGAACTGGCTCAAGGCAAACCCTGCGCAGATCGTGCTCTGCGGCAAGCAGGCGACCGACTCCGACAACAACCAGAGGGCGGCGAACCTCGCCGCGCGGCTCGGCTACGGCTGCGTGACCGAGGTTAGCAAGCTCGAGCTCGCGGACGGCACGTTCACCGCCGAGCGTGACATCGAAGGCGCGCGGGAGATCGTCTCCTGCAAGACGCCGGCGGTCATCAGCTGCAACAAGGGGCTCAACGAGCCCAAGCCCGCCAACTTGAAGAGCATCATGGCGGCCAAGAAGAAGCCGCTCGAAGAGGCCGCCGCCGAGCTGCCCGCGCCGGCCATGGAGATCGTCTCGCTCGACCTGCCGCCGGCCCGCGCCGAAGGCAAGATCGTCGGCGAGGGCGCGGACGCCGTGCCTGCGCTGATCGAGCTACTCCGCAACGAAGCTAAGGTCATCTGAGCAAAGGGAGCACCTAACCATGAGCAACATCATCGTCATCGCTGAGGTTCGCGGCGGCGCCCTGAAGCGCCCGTCGCTCGAAGCCGTCACCGCCGCGCAGCAGCTCGCCCAGAGCAGCGGCGGTCACGTGGTCGCCGTCGCATGCGGCAGCGGCCTCGACGACGCGGCCAAGGAGCTCGCCGACAGCGGCGTCAGCAAGGTCGTCGCCGTCGACGGCGCTGCGTTTGAGCACTACTCGGGCGACGCCTACGCCGCCGCCGTAGCCGAGCAAGTCAAAGCCAACGACGGCGCCGCCGTCTTGATGGCCCACACGGCCATGGGCAAGGACCTGCTCCCGCGCGTCTCGGCGCTGCTTGAGACCGGCGTCATCACCGACGTCGTCGACGTCAGCTGCGACGGCGGCGCGTTCGGCGCCAAGAAGCCCGTCTTCGCAGGGAAAGCGACGATGACGGTCAAGGCGGCCAAGTCGCCGTTCTGCGCGACCGTTCGCCCGAACAACTTCGCCGCCGCGAGCGGCGGACCGGGCGGAGAGGTTGCAAAGGTCGACGCGCCGGCGGGCGACCTCCTCTCGGTCGTCAAGGAGATCGTCGCCGCGGGCGGCGACAAGACGCCGCTGCAAGAGGCCAAGGTGGTCGTCTCTGGCGGCCGCGGCCTGAAGGAGCCGGAGAACTTCAAGATCATCGAAGAGCTCGCCGCGGCCTTCGGGCCCGGCGTCGCCGCGGTCGGCGCGTCGCGCGCGGTCGTAGACGCCGGCTGGCGCCCACACGGCGAACAGGTCGGCCAGACCGGCAAGGTCGTCAGCCCGCCGCTCTACATCGCAGTCGGCATCAGCGGCGCGATCCAGCACCTCGCGGGCATGCGCACCGCGCGCACGATCGTCGCCATCAACAAGGACGCCGACGCCCCGATCTTCAAGGTCGCGGATTACGGCATCGTCGGCGACGCGTTCGAGGTGGTGCCAGCCCTCACCAAGGCGATCCAGGAAGTGGTCGCCAACAGCTGATGGTGCTCCAAGCAGGAATCGTCGGCCTGCCCAACGTCGGTAAGTCGACCCTGTTCAACGCGATCACGCGCACGCAGAAGGCTGAGGCGGCGAACTATCCGTTCTGCACCATCGACCCGAACGTCGGCGTCGTGACCGTGCCGGACGCTCGCCTTGAACCGCTTCGCGTCATCGCCAAGACCGACAAGATCATCCCTGCGACGATCGAGTTTGTGGACATCGCTGGGCTGGTGTCGGGCGCCGCCGCTGGCGAGGGCCTCGGCAACAAGTTCCTCAGCCACATCCGCGAGGTCGACGCCATCGTCCAGGTCGTGCGCTGCTTCGAGGACGAGGACGTGCATCACGTGTCGGGCTCTGTCGACCCAGTGCGAGACATCGAGGTGATCAACACCGAGCTCGTCCTGGCCGACCTCGAGTCCGTTCAAAAGCGCATCGAGAAGCAAGCCAAGCTCCACAAGCGCGGCGACAAGGACGCCGTCGCCGAGATGCCGATCCTGAAGAAGCTCGAGCCGCTCCTCGATGACGGCAAGCCGGCCTACCTCTGCGACCTGACCACCGACGAGCAGAAGATCGCCAAGCACTTCCAGCTCTTGACGATGAAGCCGGTGATCTTCGCCTGCAACGTCAAGGACGACGAGCTGGCCGAGGCCGACGACAACCCCTACGTGCAGAAGGTGCGCGACTACGCCGCTCAGACGCTTAACTGCGAGACGATCGTGATCTCGGCCCAGATCGAAGCCGAGCTGATCGACCTCTCCGACGAGGACGCCAAGGCGTTCCTGGCCGACCTCGGCGTCGCTGAGAGCGGCACCGGCGCGCTGATCCGCGCGACCTACCACCTCCTCGGCCTGCGGACGTATTTTACGGCCGGCGAGATGGAGGTGCGCGCGTGGACGATCCGCGCGGGCGACACCGCGCCGAAGGCCGCGGGCGTCATCCACGGCGACTTCGAGCGCGGCTTCATCAAGGCCGAGACGGTCGCCTACGATGACTTAATCGAGTGCGGCAACGTCGCCGCTGCGCGCGACGCGGGGAAGTATCGGATCGAGGGCAAGGAGTACGTCGTCGCGGACGGCGACGTCCTGCACTTCCGCTTCAACGTCTGAGCCGCGCGCTTCAGGCCGTGCTTTCACCGCCGCGGCCGAGCGCACCCGCGGCGTGCGCCCACTCCGTGAGCCCGGCCAGACCGCTCGGCGTCAGCTGGTAGTAGCCCGTCTCGACGCGCTCAAACCAACCGTAGTGATTGTCGCGGAGGATCGGCCCCGCGCGCTCGACGCCGGTCTTCTTCGCCAGCTCGCTCACCTTGGTCACGCCGCCGTCCTTGAGCGCGAGCGCGCACCGCAGCGCGTCCTGCCTGTACGCCGTCATGCGCTTCGTGTTCGCCGACCCGCCCGCGACCGGGTCGCCGACACGCTCCGCGAACTCTTTGAGCAGCCGACCGCGGCGCTCCTTGCCTAGGCGCGGCCGATACGGCCCCGGGTCTAGGACGGCTTCGACCTTGCCGCGGGCCGACACCGTCAAGAGGCCGAGCCCGAGGCGCCGCAGCAGGCTCTTGACCTGCTTGCCGCGCGACCGCCACGACGCGCTGTGCTTCTTGCCGACGCGAAACGCGATGTAGACGCTGTCGCTCACCGCCAGCCGATCGACGGCTTGCAGGATCAACGCGAGGTTCAGCTGCACCTTGAGCTCGACGACGACCGGCGACTCGTCCGCGCGCACCGCGACGATGTCGCAGTCTTCGATCTCCCCCTTGACCTCGTAGCCCTGCCCTTCGAGGAACTTCTTGACCGGGGCGTAGAGGTCGGCTTCAGCCATCAGATGTGCGATGGTAGCGGCAACCACGCCGCGCTTCGACGAAGACCAGCGCCGCGCGCTCCATGAACAGAACCGCCGCTCTTGGAACGCCGCCACGCCCGCACACAACAGCCACAAGCTCCACTAGGCCGCGTTCCTGAAGCAAGGCGGGTCGACGTTGTTTCCAGACGAGCTAGAACTGCTCGGCGACTGCGACGGCGCTGACCTCGTGCACCTGCAGTGCAACTGCGGCCAGGACTCGATCAGCCTCGCGCGCTTGGGCGCGCGGGTGACCGGCGTTGACATCGCTGACGCCCCGATAGCGTGCGCGCGAGCTCTCACGCGACGCGGAGATCTGCGCTTCCTTTATCCGCGCAGACGTCTTCGATTGGCTCGCGAGGACTGAGGACCGCTTCGACGTCGCCTTCTCGACGTACGGCAGGGTCGGGTGGCTGTGCGGCCTCGACCGCTGGGCTCGCGGCGTCGCGCGCGTGCTGCGCAGCGGCGGCCGGATCGTGCTGCTGGAGTTGCACCCGCTCGCGTGGAGCCTCGGCGCGCGCGGCCTCACCGGCGACCCCTACTTCCTCGACAAGGCGCTCGACGAGGACGGCGTGCGAGACTCCGCCGGCGCCGGCCTCGCGCCGTCGGGCTACGACGCCGGCGTCACAGATTTTGCCATCTCAGAGCGGTCATTCGGCTCCCAGTGGACCGTAGCGCAGCTCGTTCAATCAGTCGTAGACGCCGGGATGCGGATCAGGCAGGTCAGGGAGTACCCCTACGCAAACGGCTGCGAGCTCTTCGACGGGATGCAGGCGCTCCCTGGGCGCCGCTTCACGGTGCCCGACGGCACGCCGACGATGCCGCTGATGTTCGGGCTGGTCGCGCGCGCCGCGCCATAGCCCGCGCCGCAAGAAACGGCTGCGCCTGCGCCCGCGCTGGGGTATCAACTGGCCGCGATGCCCCGCGAGCCCGCCACAGCCCGACGAACCCGCGCCGCGCTCGGCGTCGCCGCGCTCGCAGCGGCCGTCGCCTGCTGCGCGGGGGACGAGCGCCCCACGGTGCGGATCTTCGCGGCGTCATCGCTGACCGCGCCCTTTGAAGAGCTCGTTCAGAGCTTCGCGGCGGCCAGGCCGGGACTGCGGGTCGAGCTTCACTGCGCTGGGACGCCGCAGCTCGTCATGCAGCTACGCCAAGGAGCGCCGGCAGACGTCTTCGCGTCAGCAGACCAACTGCAGATGCACGCGGTCGTCGACGCTGGGTTGACGGCCGACGAACCACGACGATTCGCGAGTAACTCGCTCGCCATCGTGACGCGCCCGGGAAACCCGAAGGCGATCCGCTCGGTCGAAGATCTCGCGCGCCCAGACCTCACCTGCTTGCTCTGCGCTCCGCAGGTCCCGGCCGGCCGCTACGCGCGAGCGCTGCTGGAGCGCGCCGGCGTGCCCGCCCGGTCGGCGTCAGATGAGCCCAGCGTCCGCGCCGTCGTCAGCAAAGTGGAGCTGGGCGTCGCCGACGCCGGCGTGGTCTACCGATCCGACGCGCTCGCGGCCGCCGGCCGAGTGCACAACGTCCCGATCCCCGCGCGCTTGAACGTCGAGGCGACGTATCCGATCGTCACGGTCTCGACCGGCGAGCAGGCGACGGGCGCTCAGGAGTTCATCGCCTTCGTCCTCAGCCCGGACGGCCGCCGCATCCTGTCGGAGCACGGGTTCTCGTCTCCATGAATAACCGCCGCAAGCACCTGCCGAGCTGGATCCTAGCGATCGCCGCCGCGCCGGCGCTGCTGTTCGCGGCGCCGCTCGTCGCGCTCGCGGCAGAGGTCGAATGGCCGGCGCTCATGGCGCTGTTTACGACGGCCGAGACGCTGCGGGCGTTAGCGTTGTCGCTCGAGTGCTCGCTCTTATCGACGGTGCTGTGCTTCGCGATGGGCTTGCCGCTCGCCACGTGGCTCGCGCAAGGGTCAGGCGCGCTCCGCAGCGCAGTGCGCGTCGTGACAACCTTGCCGATGGTCCTGCCGCCGATCGTCGGTGGGATCGCGCTGCTCCTTGCGTTCGGGCCCAGCGGTGTCGTCGGCGGACCGCTAGACAGCTGGTTCGGCGTCACGGTCCCGTTTTCGAGCAGCGCTGTGGTGCTGGCGACCACCTACGTCTCGATGCCGTTCTTCGTCCTCACCGTCGAGGGCGGGATGCGCAGTTTTGACCACCGCTACACCGACGCCGCGACCACGCTCGGCGCCTCGCCTTGGCGCGCGTTCCTGACGGTCACCCTGCCGATGATCGCGCCGTCGCTTCGCGCTGGCTTGCTGGTCGCGTGGGCGCGCGCGCTCGGCGAATTTGGCGCGACCATCACGTTCGCCGGGAGCTTCGATGGGCGCACGCGCCCTCTGCCGCGAGCGGTCTACCACGCGCTCGAGTCCCAGCCGTCCTCAGCGGTGGCGCTCAGCGTCGTCCTGCTCGCGATCTCTGCGACGATCTTGTTCCTCCTCCGCCGCCAGTGGTTCTTCGGACGATGAGCCTCGACGCACGTTTTTCGATGCAGCTGGGGACCTTCTCCCTCGCCGCGACGCTGCAGGTCAAAGCGGGCGAGACGGTCGCGCTCGTAGGCCCCAACGGCGCGGGCAAGTCGACCACGCTGCGCGCGATCGCCGGGCTCTGTGGCGCTGATCACGGCCACATCCGGCTCGCCGGCGCCCTCGTCGACGACGGCAGCCCCGGGGCGTTCGTGCCGCCAGAGCAGCGCGACATCGGCGTGGTGTTCCAAGACCACATGCTCTTCCCGCGCATGACCATTCGCGAGAACGTCGCGTACGGCCTCCGCAGCCGCGGCGTCACGCGCACGCTCGCGCGCGCGGTCGCCGACAAGTGGCTTGAGCGCGTTGGGATAGCCGAGCGCGGCGCTGCCTACCCAGCGGCGCTCTCCGGCGGTCAGGCCCAGCGGGTCGCGCTGGCGCGGGCGCTCGCGACCAAGCCCGGGACCCTGCTCCTGGACGAACCCCTCGCGGCCGCCGACGCCTCTTCGCGACTATCCCTACGCCGCATGCTGCGACGTCAGCTTGAGGCGTTCGGCGGCGCGTGCGTCGTCGTCACGCATGATCTCGACGACGCGCTGGCGCTCGCCGACCGCATCGCGGTCCTCGAGAACGGGCGCGTCGTGCAGGCCGGCACCGTCGACGCGCTCAGCCGTAGGCCGGCGTCGCGCTACGTCGCCGACCTGATCGGGCTGAATTGCATCCGCGGCGTCTGCAGCGGTCGCACGCTCACGGTCGATGGCGGCGCTCGCGTCCAGGTTGGCACTGCGCACGAGGGGCCCGCGATCGCGACCCTACACCCGCGCGCCGTCGCGCTCTTCCGAGAGCGGCCGGCCGGATCTCCGCGTAACGTGTGGCGCGCTCCCGTGGACGGGACCGAACGCAGCGTCGACTGTGTGCGTGTCCGGGTCGGCGGCGCGCTCCCCGTCATCGCGGAAGTCACGGAGGCTGCGGTCCAGGAGCTCGGCCTCGACGATGGTGGTGACGTCTGGGTCGCGATCAAAGCGACCGAAATCCGCGTCGCGCCGGTCTAGCAGACAGCGCGTCCGCAGCAGCCCCCTCGCCGCGGTGACGCCACCGTCGTCGCGGACGCGCGCTCTTGACCCTACGCGGGACGCGCGACGATGAGCTGGTAGCGCGCGAGCCCGCGCGCATAGACGCGCTCGAGGTGCAGACCGCCGAGGAAGGCGTCGAGGACCCTGCGCGCCCCGGGCAGAGGGGTGATCGCGCGAAGCGCGTGCAGCCGACGACGCGCGCGGTTGAGCTTCACCGCGTCTTTGCGCGGGACCTGCTCGGTGAGGTCTACCGACTGCGTCACGCGCAGCCCGGCAGCCGCGATCGCGCCGTCGACCTCGCTGAGGCACCGGAGCTGCGGCGAAGCCCACGCGCGCGCCAGCGCGGTCACGTCAGGGTCGTCGCGCGACGGCGCAACGAGCAGGTCCTCAAGCCAAACAAAGACGCCGTCGCTGCTGAGCGACGAGGCGACCTGCGCCAGCGCTCCGGCCAAGTCGGGCGCGTGGCCCAAGGACTCGACCGCGAGCACCACGTCCGCCGATGGCAACGGGTCACCCAACTGCGCGACCTCGAAGCGACATCGGTCGTCGACCCCGCGGGCGCGCGCGACCTGGTTTGCGCGCTTTGCTTGATACTCGCTGGCCGTTACGCCGACGCACGAGCTCGCGCCCGCGTCCGTAGCCCGCAGCAGCGACGCACCGAACCCCGAGCCGAGGTCCACCACCCGACGCTGCGCGAATCCCCCCACCAGCACATCCAACCACGCATCGAGCCCGGCGCCGCCGTCAGCGGGACGATCCGCGCGGCGCGCAGGCAACAGCCGCTTGCGCATCTCTAGACCGCCCAAGGAGCCGGCGTCGACCCCTCGACGAGCGCGCCACCACTGGAAGCGCGCGAGGCTCTCATAGAGCGCATCGACGCGGCGTTCAGCCATGCCCAAGCTCGCGCTCCAGCACGAAGATCAGCTCATTGCACCACCGCAGCGGCAACCACCCCGACGCGACCCGCTCCGCGCGGCCTGGCTGGGGTCGCTGCCCGGGCAGCAGATGCCACCAACGCTGCCGCGGCCACTGATCGGGCAAGACGCGCGCGACACGGAGGCCGCAGCGCCCGAACAGCGCGCGCCACGCGTCCATAGTCTGCGCATCTTGGTGGCCCGCGACCTCGCGACGGCCGAGCGCTTGCCGCCAAAGACGCCAAGTGAGCGTGTTCGCGTTACGGACCAAGAAGCAGAACCGCGCCGTTTCTTTGGCCACCCGAACCATCTCGCGCAGCGCGCGCTCGCGGTCCAAGAAGCGCTCGATCGAGCCGATGCACGTCACGCCGTCGAACGACGCGCCCTCGTACGGGAGCGCTTCTGCGTTACCGACTTGCGCGTCGACGCCGGGGTGTAGCTTCCGAGCCAGGGCGATCGCCGCCTCAGACAGGTCAACGCCGCTCGTCAACAGCCCGCGTTCGCGCGCCGCCGTCAACACGTGACCCGGTCCGCAGGCCACGTCGAGGTGCCGCTGCCCGGGCTGTAGACCCAACAACTGGACGAAGATCGGATAGGCGCGACGCGGGCGCAGGTAGCCGAGCCCCTTGTCTCGATAGGTCGCGTCAAACCAAGCTGCGACGTCCGCTTGCGATACGGGAGGAGCAGACACAGCGTTAACGCAGCCCCGGGAGCGGAAGGTAACGCGGGACTGCGCGCTCGTAGTCCTGCCAGGACCCTGCGAAGCGCACCGATAGTTCGGCCTCTTCGAGCCGCACGCGCGCGTGCATATTGAGGAAGTACAGCGGCGCGCCGAGCCACAGCCAAGGGCCGCCGACGGCTGCACAGAGCCCTGCGTACATCAGGAACATCCCGACCAGCCCTGGATTGCGAGAGTGGCGGAAACAGCCAGTGGGGAGCTCGTCGCGACGCTTGGCCGCCCGCAGCTGCAACACGGAGCCGAACGTCAGCGCGCGACCGACGACGACGGCTGCGACCCCGGGCGCGACAAGCCAAGGCGCCGACCACGGCGCCAGGATCATGCGGCTCGCGGGCCACAGCACCGCCAGGGGCGGTAGCACAAACAGCGAAACACAGAGCGCGGTTGGCAGGAGATAGCGCAGCAGCCGCGTCGGCAGCGGGGCCGCGCGGGCGGCCATCATCGCAGGGGCGCGCGACTCCGTGCGCCCGCCTACAAGCTGCACGGCGCTCGCTTCGCTCGCGATCGGGAACAGCCCGATCTCCAGCAGCAGCGTGACGTAGGACGCGAGCACGACGTAGTCCGCGACGCTCATGTCCCGGCCTCCGCGCGACGCCGCGCGAACAGGTAGCTCCAATCGCTCGCGAACGACCAGCACAAGAGCAGGACAGCTGCGCCAGTCAGGACATCTGCAAACGCCAACGACGTCGCCGGGGCGAGGGCCGACAAGAGCGCCACGACCACCATCGCGCACACCACCCGACCGCGGGCGTTGTCCCCTTTGATCGGCTTCGGGTTGTTCGCTGGGACCGAAGCGACCCAGGCCGCGAGCACAAACGCGTAGCGCATCGCGGGGAGCAGCAGCACGTGCACGCAGCCGCCGCGCGCGACAACCAACCAGGACATCACCAGCACGCTCAGCTGGTCGCACTCCATGTCCAAGGACGCGCCGTTCGGCGACGCGCCGAGCCTTCGAGCGACGGCTCCGTCTAACAGGTCGCCTGCGAGCGCGAGGCCGAGCAGGCTCCAGAGCCACCACTCCGACGCGCTGAGCCACCGCGCCGCGCAGAGCACCGCCACGACGATCGCGGCGCGGAGCAATGTAATGACGTCGGCGACCGTGCGCGGCGCGCGAAGGACCCATGCCAAGGACATCAGACTCACGCTGGCACCTGCTGCCACGCAGCCGCGCGTCGACTCCGGGTCGACAGCCGCCGCGCTCCAAATGAGCACAGCGACCCATGCCACCGCTTGGACGCGCGACCAGGATGTCAGGCTCGCGGAGATCACAATATGTAGCATATCCCACTCAGGCAGCGGCAGTCCGGCGCCAGGGCGGGACCGCGGAATAACGCCAAGCTCCGCATGCGCTCGGAGCAGCGACGTCAGCACCTCGACGGGCTAGACTTATGCGCGCCCTCTGCCGCGCAGCGACCACGGCCGACTGAATGCACTGCGACCTCTCTCAAAGCATGCCGTGGCCTGCCTTCCTGCAAGCCCGGCGCCTCCTCGAGTCCGACGTGGACGCGGTTCAGTTCGTGCGGAGAGGAGCGTGGATCTGCGAGCCGCTCACCGAGCCGATGGCGCGCGGCAGCGTCGACGCGCTGCTCGTGGAGGTTGCGCCAGGCTCCCTCGACGAAGCAGACGACAGCGCCCCCGTCTACCGCAGCGACCCTGACGGCCTCCCCGTGTTCCACGTCCCAGCCGGGGCCGCTCTGGAACCTGAGCTGGCCGCTGCCGCGCGCGTCTACCTCCCTATCTTGATCGGCGCGGCGCGCGCCCGGCGCGCCGGAGAGAGCTTCGTCGCAGGCCACGTCACCCAGACCCTCGACGGGCGGATCGCCTGTGAGAACGGACAGTCCCAGTGGATCGGGAACGCCGCCGACCAGCATCACTCTCACCGGATGCGAGCGCTCCTTGACGGGGTCATGGTCGGCGCGACGACCGCGCTCCACGATGACCCCAAGCTCACCGTCCGGCACGTCGAAGGGGCAGACCCACGCCGCGTCGTTGTCAGCGGCCGCGGGCGCGCGATCACCGAAGGTCGCGACCTCGCGTTGATGTCAGCGCCCGGCTGCGAGGTCTTCGTCGAAGGCTCGCGCGGCGTCGCCCCGCCCAATGTCGCAGTCGTCATGCACCGCGTGGAAGCCGTCGACGGACGACTGCCGCCGGCCGCGATCTTGTCGGCGCTGCGAGACCGCGGCATCTACTCGGTCTACCTCGAAGGCGGGGCTGGCGTGCTCTCCTCGTTCCTGCAAGCGCGCGCGATCAACCTGCTCCAGGTGCACATCGCCTCGATGATCCTCGGCGCTGGCTTGCCGAGCCTCTCCTTGCCGCCGGTGGAGCACGTCGACGACGGGCTGCGCGTGCGCATGGACCACGCGATCCTCGACGGGCACATCCTGCTCACGTGCCGGCCCGGATCATGACCCTGGGCTACTGGATCGAACGGGCGGGCCACGGCGCGCTGCGCGCCGTAGACCTCCCGCCGCTCGGCCCCGGCGCCGTCGCCGTCGACGCGATCTGCACCGGCGTCAGCCCTGGCACAGAGCGTCTCGTCGGGCTCGCGCGCGTCCCGGCGTCGCTGCACGCCGAGATGGCTTGCCGCGGCATGCAGGGGAGCTTCGAGCTGCCCCTACTCTATGGCTACAGCTTCGTCGGGCGCGTCGCGTCCGGCGCAGATCGCGGGCGGCGCGCGTTCTTGATGCGGCCGCACCAACAGCGCGCCGTGGCGCCATCCGACGAGCTGGTCTGGCTCCCGGACGAGGTTCCAGACGCCAGGGCGACGTTGTTCCCGAACCTGGAGACCGCGCGGAACGCGGTCTGGGACGCCGAGTTGAGTGGTGACGACCGGGCGGTCGTCATCGGGGCCGGGCCAGTCGGGCTGCTGTGTGCGTTCGTCCTCGCTCGCGACCTTGGCCGCCCTGCGGCGCTGGTCGTCGATCGCGACCCCGAGCGACGGTCGTTCGCCGCGGCGCTGCCCTGGGTCCGTGACGTAGCGGCCCCCGAACAGGTTGAGCCTGGGGCGTTCACCCACGCGCTACACGCCAGCGCCAGCGGCGCAGGCCTACAGCTCGCCCTCGACGCCGTCGGCTTTGAGGGTCTCGTCGTAGAGCTGTCTTGGCACGGCGACCAAGCCGTGTCGCTGCAGCTCGGCGGCGCGTTCCACTCGCAGCGAAAGCGGCTTCATGCGTCGCAAGTAGGCGCGGTCGCGCGAGCCCGTCGCGCGGAGGGCCACGCAGCGCGGACGCGCGCGGTGCTCTCGCTGCTCTGCGACGACGACCTCGACCGCCTGATCGGACCGCCGACGCCGTTCCTCGACGCGCCCGAGACCTTCGCCGCGCTCTACCAATCCGAGCTCGACGCTCTCTGCCCGCACTTTGCTTACGAATAAGATCACCGCATGCCAAACGCCGCCGCATTCAGAGTCGCAGTCAAAGACCACGTGATGATCGCCCACAGCCTGTCGGGCGCGGTCTTCGGCCCAGCGCAGCGCCTCCACGGCGCGACCTACGAGGTCATCACCGAGTACGCGGCCGCAGACGTCGACGCCGACGGCATCGTCATCGACATCGGGCTCGCTACCGACACGCTGAAGGCCGTGCTTGACCCGCTGCGCTTCACCAACCTCGACGACCTCGAGCAGTTCTCTGGCCAGAACACGACGACCGAATTCCTCGCGCGCTGGGTCCACGGACAAGTATGCGCCGCGCTCGGCGACCGCTTCACCGGCGGCCTCAAGGTGACGCTCGAAGAGAGCCGCGTCGCGTGGGCCAGCTACGAGGGGCCGATCGGGTGATCACGCTGCTGGAGCCGCCGCGGCCAGCAGGGCTCATCTCGGGCGGGTTCCGCTACCAAGAGCAGATCACGGCGGCGCTCGGCACAGACGCCCGGCGCGAGACCGTCCGGCCAGAGCATCTTCATCAACACGCGCGCACCCTCCAGGAGGCGGCGCCAGGCCTCACTCTGGTAGTCGACGGCTGGTTCGCGGAGCTGACCGCGCGGCCGTTTCCGGCCGGGGTCATCCCGCTGCTGCACACGCAGCCGAAGCTGGCTGGTTGGGCCGCAGACGTGCGCCGCGCCATCGCGACGGGCGCGAGCACGG
Source organism: Planctomycetota bacterium (assembly GCA_036160175.1). Classification (GTDB taxonomy): domain Bacteria; phylum Planctomycetota; class UBA1135; order UBA1135; family UBA2386. The sequence continues at coordinate 3,180 of JAYYEE010000227.1, read as the reverse complement.
CGGCGGCCGCGCGCGCCTCGGTGGACGCCGTCGCGCTCGTCCGGCCAGGCGTCGACGACTGCTTCACGCCGCGGGCGCGCGCCGGCGACGACACCCCCGCGGTCATCTGCGCCGGCACCATGCCCGAGGCCAAGGGGCCGCGCCGACTGCTCGCGGCCCTGCGCGGCGCGGCGCTTCCGTGGCGCCTGACGCTCGTCGGGAGCACATCCGCGGCGCCACAAGCTGTAGAGGCTCTGCGGCGAGAGGCCCTGGGCGCGCCGGTGACGATCCGAGAGGCGGTCGAGCCTACCGCACTCGCCGAGCTCTACGCCGAGCACGACCTGTTCGCGACCCTGAGCGCGAGCGAGTCTTACGGCATGGCCGCCGCAGAGGCGGCTGCCGCGGGGCTGCCGCTGCTGGGGCTCGACACAGGCGAGCTGCGCAGCTTCGGTGACGAGGACGCGCGCACGATCTTGCCGATCGACGCAACGGATGACGTCGTCGCGAGCGCCCTGCGGCAGCTGTTGGCGCGCCCGCATGCGCTGCGCGCGAAGCGCGCGACGCGCCCCGGCAGCCGCCGCACTTGGCGCTGCGCTGCGACCGAGTTCGCCGCCGCCTGCCGCTGAGCTAATAGGCTCACGCGCCGCGCGCGTCGACGAGCACCGCGCTGTGCGCAGCGCGATCTTCCCACGGACCGAGCGGATCAGCCGCGCGCGACGGGCACAGCTCGTTGATCGGACAGTTGGCGCAGTCTGGATTCTTCGCCAAGCAGACGTAGCGCCCGAGCAACAGGATCCGGTGACCAGTGCCGATCCACTGATCTTGGTCGAGCAGCTCGCACAGCGCGCGCTCGACCTTCTCGGGGTTCTTCTCGGCGGTCAGCGCCAACCGTTGACTGACCCGCGACACGTGGGTGTCCACGGCGATCCCTGAGGGGATCCCATAGGCGATGCCCAGCACGACGTTGGCGGTCTTGCGCGCGACGCCCGGCAGCTTGACCAGCGTGTCCAGGTCACGCGGAACCTCGCCGCCGTGTTCGGTGTGGATCGCGAGGCTCGCGCCCTGGATCGCCTTGGCTTTGTTTCGGAAAAAACCGGTCCGGTGCACGGCCTGCTCGACCTCCTCGCGCGGGGCAGAGGCGAGCGCCTCCGGGGTCGGCCAGCGTTCGAACAGCGCCGGCGTCACCGTGTTGATCATCTTGTCCGTGCTCTGCGCGCTGAGGATCGTCGCGATCAACAGCGTCCAGCCGTCGCGGTGGTCCAGCTCGCAACGCGGCGTCGGTATTGCGCGCTCAAGCCGCGCGAGCAGGGCGGGGAGCGCCGGGGGCGGTCCAGCGGGCGGCGCGACGACGGCCGCGGCTGGGCGACGGTGCTTGGTCGCCTTCTTCTGCGCCTTCTTGGCGACCTTCTTCGCGCCACCCTTCTTGGCCTTGTCGCCGCTTGCCTTCTTGGTCGCCACGCGCGAACGCTAAAGCACGCGCTGGCGAGGCTCAATCACGAGGGCCGAACAGCGCCGTGCCGACACGTACCATGGTCGAGCCCGCCGCGATCGCGTCGCCGAGGTCGCCCGACATGCCCATGCTCAGCGTCTCGAGGCCGAGCCCGGAGCGGCTGCGGAGGTCGTCACGGAGCGCTGCGGTGCGATCGAAGACCTGGCGCGCGCTGCCTTGCAGCGGCCCCATCGCCATTAAGCCGCGCACGGAGAGCGCGGGGCAGCGCTCGAGCAGGTGGCTTAGCAACGCAGGCGCTTCGTCGACGGTGCAGCCGTGCTTCTGCTCTTCGCCGCTTGTGTTTACCTGCAGCAGCACGTCGAGCCGCTCTCCCCGCTGGTCGAGCTCTTGCTGCAGCACGTCCGCGAGCTTGCGGCGGTCACAGCTGTGAAGCAGCGCGAGGCCCGGGACGCGCAGCAGGTCGCGCACCTTGTTGGTCTGCAGCGGACCGATGAGGTGCCACTGGATGCCGCCCGTTTCGCCGCCTCGCTCCTCGGCACCCGCGAAGTCAGACGCCTTGACCTTGAGCTCTTGCACCCGGTTCTCTCCGAAGACTCGCTGCCCGGTCGCCAACGCCGCCGCGACCGCAGCCGCCGGGTGTCGCTTGCTGACGGCGACCAGCTCGACCTCGGAGGGCTCGCGGCCGGCGACGGCGCAGGCTGCAGCGATCTTCGCCCGCACTCGCTCGAAGTTGCCTGCGCGCGCGCTCATTCGTCCCAGTGCCGCGTCAACGGCCCCGGAAAGAGCATCCTGCCGCGCCGAATCAACGCGTCTCGCCCCTCGATCTCGAAGGCGCCCGCGAGCAGCGCGTCCCAGGCCTCATAGTGGTCGCTGAAGCGCACCCACGTCTCCAAGGCCTCACCCACCCGCGCGTCGGACGCGTGCCGGTCCCCGAGATGCCGCGCCAACGCGCGCATGAAGGCCCCGACCTCGTCCTTGAACGTGTCTTGCGTGACCTCTTCGGGGCGGAACCCGAAGTCCTCGATCAACCGCTCGCGGAATTCGTCTGCGACCTGCCGCATCGACGCGCCGAGCAGCACGTCGTCGGCCGCGCGCTGGATGTCTTTTTGGGCCACCATCCGTCGCGTTAGTGGCGGAAGTGCCGCTGTCCGGTCATCCACATCGCCATGCCGCGCTCCTCTGCAGCCGCGACGACCTCTGCGTCGCGCTTGCTCCCGCCCGGCTGGATGACCGCCGTCGCGCCGGCCTCGGCGCAGACCAGCATTCCGTCCGCGAACGGGAAGAACGCGTCGCTCGCCACCACGCAGCCCTGGGTCGCGTCCCCGGCTTTGTCGACGGCGATCTTGGCAGAGTCGACCCGGCTCATCTGTCCGGCCCCGATCCCCACGGTGTAGCACGCGCCGTCCTCGGCCGAGCGCGCCAGCACGATCGCGTTGGACTTGACGTGCTTGCAGACCGTCCAGGCGAACGCCAAGGCAACTCGCTCGTGGTCTGCTGGCGCGCGGCTGGTCGCGACCTCTTGGGCCGGCGGCTGCGGCGGCACGTCGGCCGTCTGCAGCAAGAAGCCGCCGCTCACCTCACGGCTGACGAGGCCCGCCGCGTGCCCCGTCGCCGGCACGCCGCCGAGATCGAGCACGCGCACGTTCGGCCCCCACTTGGCCTTCTGCAGCTCTTCGATCGCCGCCGCGTCGACCGCCGGCGCCACCACGACCTCTAGGAACGTCCCGCTCTCGACGACCGCGCGCGCGGTC
>JAYYEE010000226.1:0-6624 GCA_036160175.1 Planctomycetota bacterium | reverse complement strand
CGCAGCGCTCGACCTCATCCACGACGCGCGCGTGCATGGAGTGGAGGTCGACCGCGTCGGCGTAGCGGAGCGCGGCGTCTCGGTAAGGCGTGAGGTCCGCGCGACGCATCGTGCGCAGCGCCTCATCGAGGTCGCCCTGATCGAACGGCTCGGTCAGCACGACCCCCGCGCCGGCTTCGCGCACGCGTGACGCGTAGCCGCACGCGTCCGTGCAGAGCGACGGGAGCCCGGCCACAGCGGCCTCCATCAGCACAGTGGCCGTGGTGTCACGCCGCGCGGGATGAACCAGCAGGTCGGCCGCCTGCAGCAGCGCGGGTATGTCGTCGCGTCCGGCGAGCAGCGAGCAGCGATGCTCGAGTCCGAGGCGCGTGACCTCGCGCGACCAGCGCGCCGAGCTGCCTTCGCCGACGGCGACGAGGCGCGTCGTCGCCAGCAGCTCGCTCGGCAAGCGGCGCAGCGCGCGCAGCGCGCGGTCGAGCCCCTTGAGGCGGTAGTTCGACGCGAGCAACAGCAGCACGAAGTCGTCCGGGTCGACGCCCAGCGCCGCGCGCGCCTGGGCGCGCCGTGTCGCCGCGTCCTCAGGCCGTCGACGATCTCGGGCGACCCCCGGCGGTAGCGCGACGAACCGTCTCTGATCGCTGCCGTAGACGCGCTGGTAGCGCGCGCGCTCCCGGTCATCGAGCAGCATGACGCGCGGCCCGCCTGGGCCGAACCCCGCGCGCTCGAGCGCGCGGAAGGTGCGGTACCGCGCCGTCAGCCGGTAGGGCCACGGCCTTCGACGGGTGCGCTCGACGTAGCACGGGTCAGCGGCGAAGTAGAGGTCGAGCCCCGGCATCGTGTCGAAGCCGACGACGACGTCGGCGGGCGATTCGGCGAGGCGCGCGCGCAGCGCGGCGGCGAACGCGCGCGCGCGGGCGTGGTTGCTGCGCCCCGCGACCGGCAAGACCTCGACAGCGACATCCGCTGGGGGCGCCTCGTCGAGCGTGTGGCAGAACACGCGGACCTCGTGGCCGCGGGCGCGCCGCGCGCGCGCCCGCGCCACCAGGGCACGCTGCATCCCGCCGTGCGGGAAGTAGCGGAAGAGGGCGAGCGCGACGTTCATGGGTTGGGGCGGCCTCCAGCATACGTGCAGCGCGCGCGGTGGCGATCAAGTGGCGCTGGCAATCCCTCGCCGCGAGCCGCTACCGTGCTCAGATGCCCAAGCTCGCGATGCACTGGTGGATCCTGATCGGCCTCGTCCTCGGCGTAGCCTATGGCTACGTGGCGGCGCTCACCGGGTCGACCGAGCACGTGCTGGCCTACATCAAGCCGGTGGGGACGCTGTTCCTCAACCTGCTCAAGATGATCGCGGTGCCGCTGGTGCTGTTCTCGCTGGTGGCGGGCGTCGCGAGCCTCAACGACTCGAGCAAGCTCGGCCGCATCGGCGGCAAGTCGATCGCGCTCTACCTCGGCACGACGGCCGTCGCGATCACGATCGGCCTCGTCGTCGTGAACATCTTCAGCCCGGGCGCGGGGCTGTCGGACGGCACGCGCGAGAAGCTGATGAACGCGTACGGCGAGACGGCGAACCAGAAGGCCGCCGCGGCCTCGCAGGTCAGCATCGTCGAGCAGCTCGTCAACATCGTGCCGACCAACCCGTTCGGCGCGCTCGCGGGCGGGCAGATGCTGCAGGTGGTGTTCTTCGCCCTCATGCTCGGCATCGCGCTGACGCGGCTCTCGCGCCGCGTCGAGGGTACGGGTCACGTCATCAAGGTCTTCCAGCTGCTGAGCGACGCCATCATCGAGATGGTGCAGGTCATCATGAAGATCGCGCCGCTCGGGGTCTTCGCGATGCTCGCGGCGGTCGTCGCAGACCTCGGCAAGGACCCCGCCCAGCTCGGCGACCTGCTGGCCAGCCTCGGCGGCTACATGGCGACCGTCGTCATCGCGCTGTTCGTGCACTACCTGGTCGTCTACACCGCGCTGCTCAAGCTGCTCACCAACGTTCCTTGGCGCAAGTTCGCCAAGGCGATGGTGCCCGCGCAGCTGCTGGCGTTCAGCTCCAGCTCGAGCGCCGCGACGCTGCCGGTCACGATCAAGTCGGTCGAAGAGGGCGTCGGCGTCGACGAAGAGGTCTCCAGCTTCGTGCTGCCGCTGGGCGCGACGATCAACATGGACGGCACCGGCCTCTACCAGGGCGTCGCCGCGGTGTTCATCGCCAACGCGCTCGGCGTGCCGCTGGACCTCGGGCAGCAGCTCATGATCGTGCTGACCGCTGCGCTGGCTTCGATCGGCACGGCGGCGGTGCCGGGCGTCGGCATCGTGATGCTGGTGATCGTGCTCAAGCAGGTCGGCTTGCCCGAGGCGGGCATCGGCCTGATCCTCGCCGTGGACCGGCCGCTCGATATGTGCCGCACGGTACTCAACGTCACCGGCGACGCGACCGTGGGGGCGATCGTCGCCAGCAGCGAGGGGCTCGTCAAAGACGGCGCGGCCGCTTAACGGCGCGGCCCCCCCCCGGGTTTCTTGGCGGCCGTCTTCGCGCCACCCATCCCCCCGGGGCTCTTCTTGCGCGGCGCGTCGCCTTGCGCAGGCTTCGTTGGCGTCTGGCCGCCGGCGCGCGCGCGGCGTCCCCCGGGCCGGGCCTCGCCGCGGCGGCGTCGCTCCTCGTCCTTCACCTTGCCTTTCCCGCGTCCGCCTGTGGGGCGCCGCGGGCTGCGGACCTCGTCCGAGTTGGCGTAGGGACCCGGCGCGTGGCGCGGTTCGGGACGGAGCTTGCCGCTGTCGTCGGTGGGGCGTTTGCGTCGCGGCCGCTCGTCGGGGCGCTCGCCCTGTTCCGGTTCGGGGTGGCGCTTGCCGATGTCCTGCTGTCGCAGCGACGGGATGCGCTGCTTGATGAGCTTCTGGATGCTGCGCAGATATTCGTGTTCGCCTTCGTCACAGAACGAGATGGCGATGCCCGCGCGCCCTGCGCGGGCCGTGCGCCCGATGCGGTGGACGTAGCTCTCGGGGACGTTCGGTAGGTCGAAGTTGACAACGTGTGAGATCTCGGGGACGTCGATGCCGCGGGCCGCGATGTCGGTCGCGACCAGCACGATCGCTTTGCCGTCCCGAAACTCACCGAGCGCCCGCTCGCGCGCGCCCTGTGACTTGTTGCCGTGGATGGCGTGCGCGGGGATGCGGGCGCGGACTAGGTGCTTGGCGACTCGGTCTGCGCCGTGCTTGGTCCGGGTGAAGACGAGCGTGCGGACGAACGCCGGGTCCTCGAGCAGCTTGACCAAGAGGTCGCGCTTCTTTGACTTCTGCACGTGGTAGACGCTCTGCTCGACCCGGTCCGCGGTCGCAGCGGGCGGCGTCACCTCGACGCGCACGGGCTCGAACAAGAACTTGTTGGCCAGCGCGGTGATGTCGTCGGGCATGGTCGCCGAGAACAACAGCGACTGGCGCTCCTTGGGGCACTTCTGCAGGATCCGTCGGACGTCGGGCAGAAAGCCCATGTCGAGCATGCGGTCTGCCTCGTCGAGCACGAGGATGTCGACGTCGCCCAGCTTGCAGTGCCCTTGGCTCATCAAGTCGAGCAGGCGGCCTGGCGTGGCGACCAAGATGTCGACGCCCTTCTGCAGCGCCTTGACCTGCGGCATCTGGCCGACGCCGCCGAAGACGAGCGCGGTCACGAGCCCGAGGCCGTTGCCGTAATCGACGCAGGCGTCGCGGATCTGCAGTGCCAGCTCGCGGGTCGGCGCCAGAACGAGCGCGCGCGGACGGCCTGGGCGCGGCCGCTCGTCCTCTTCGTAGAGGATCTGGAGCATCGGGATCGAGAAGGCCGCGGTCTTGCCGGTGCCCGTCTGGGCGATGCCGAGCAGGTCTGTGCCGTCGAGCAGCTGCGGGATCGAGCCGGCCTGGATGGGTGTGGGCGTCTCGTATCCACGGGCCTTTAGCGCGTCGAGGATCTCGGAGCGGACGCCGAGGGAAGCGAAGTCTTGGCTCATCTAGAGATGCTCGGGCGGCGGCGCGATGTCGGGGTCATGTCCCAGAGCCTACGGGGTGGGGTCTGCGCTTTATCACGAGGAATCCGCGGGCGCCGAAGGTGACGCGGCTTGGCAAAGCGATGCGGCGTGGCACGATGCGTCTCATGACGGACGTGCTGCCGACGATGGAAGTTCCTCCCGCGGGAGACGCGCGGGCTGCAGTGATCTGGCTGCACGGCCTCGGCGCCGACGGTCACGACTTCGCCGCGATCGTCCCCGAGCTGGCGATGCCGCCCGAGCTCGGCGTGCGGTTCGTGTTTCCGCACGCGCCCTCGATCCCGGTCACGCTTAACGGCGGGATGGTCATGCCCGCGTGGTATGACATCGCGGAGATCGACCTGCAGCGGCGGCACGACGAGGTGGGCGTCCGTCGCTCCGACGACCACGTCCGCGCCCTTATCGACCGTGAGCAGGCGCGCGGCATCCCCGCGAGCCGGATCGTCCTCGCTGGCTTCTCCCAAGGCGGGGCGGTCGCGCTCTTCAGCGCTCTGCGCCACCCTGAGCGGCTGGCAGGGGTCATCGCTTTGTCGACCGATCTACTGCTCGACGACGCGCTCGACGCGGAGCGAGCCGCGGCCAACCAAGACGTCCCGATCCTGCAGGTCCACGGCAGCATGGATCCGATGGTACCGTGCTCGCGCGGAGAGGCGGCGCGCGATGCGCTGCTGCGACGTGGTTACTCTGTCGACTTTCGGACGTATCCCATGGAGCACGCGGTCTGCCTGGAAGAGATCCAGGTGATCAGGGAATTCCTGGTAGCCGCGCTAAGTTAGACTACGAAGCACCCCCATGTATCCCCCGCGCTTCCTCGAGCTCCAACGCCGCCTCCAGCCCCTCCGAGAGCGGCTCATGTCGCACCCGGTCTACGGCTCGCTCCGCGATCTCTCCGGACTCCACAAGTTCATGTCGCTGCATGTATTTGCAGTGTGGGACTTTATGTCGCTGCTCAAGGCGCTGCAGCGCAATTTGACCTGCGTTGACGAAGTGTGGCGACCGGTGGGGGACGCGGCCTCTCGCCGGTTGATCAATGAGATCGTCTTCGGGGAAGAGAGCGACGAGGTCGGCGGCGGGGTGACCAGCCACTTCGAGATGTATGTGGCTGCGATTCGCCAATGCGGCGGAAGCACCGCGGACATCGACGCGGTGCTGGCCAAGGTCGACGCGGGCGAGGACGTGCTGCGGGCCCTGCTCGGCGCGCCCGCGCCCGCGCGCCGATTCGCGACGACGACCTTCGAGGTCGTGCGCAGCGGGTCGCTGCCCGCCATCGCGGCCTCGTTCACGTTGGGGCGCGAAGACGTGATCCCCTCGATGTTCACCGAATTGGTGCGGGACCTGCACAGTCAGGGCCACGCGGACACGACGCTCCTGATCGAATACCTGGAGCGCCACGTAGAAGTCGACGGAGAAGAGCACGGGCCAATGGCGGCGCAGCTGCTGGCGAACGTCTGCGGCGACGACGACGACGCGTGGCGCCGAGCGGAGCAGGCCGCGGTCGACGCGCTCACAGCGAGGCTCGGGCTCTGGGACGGGGTCGTCGAAGCCCTCGGCCAACCCGGCGAGACGGCGAAAGAGACGTCGGCCTGACCTCGGCGACGTCAGTCGCCGTCGCGATGTGGCCGTCGCTGTCGTAGCATGGAGCGGTTGCTCCATGCGCGATGCTGCTGACCCATCTCTTCTTCGACTTCGTTCGCAGCGCCGCGCGCTGACAAGGGGCGGGGCATGAAGGTCCGGCTGGTCACCGTGTCCCAGCGTCAGCCGAGCTGGGTCCTCGAGGGATGCGCGGAGTATGAGAAGCGGTTGCCGCGCGCTTGGCAGTTCGAGCTGGTCGAGGTCAAGCCAGAGTCGCGGACGACCGGCGCGGACCCCCGCAAGGTCCGCGCGGGGGAGGCAGCGCGCGTCCGCAGCGCGCTCCCAAAGAACGCGATCCTGGTGGCGCTGGATGAGCGCGGCGCGGCTTGGTCGACGTTGCAATTCGCTGAGCGCATCGAGCAGTGGCAGCACGCGGCGCGAGACCTCGCATTCGTGATCGGCGGCGCCGATGGTCTCGACCCGGAGCTGCGGTCGGAGGCGGCGCACTGCCTGTCGCTGTCGCCGATGGTCATGCCGCACGGGCTGGCGCGGGTGATGTTCGTGGAGCAGCTCTATCGCGCCGCGACGATCATCGCGGGGCACCCCTACCACAAATGAACCTGCCTTCGAGCAGCTGCCGCGAGCACGTCTTCGAGGTGGTGGCGCGCTGCCTCGAGGGCGGACAGGGCCCCGGAGACGTGCTCGCGCGGATGCCCGCCTTGCGGGGCACTGCGCCGTCACTGCGCGCTGAGGTGGTCCATTGGGCGCGACATGTGTTGGGCGCTCGGCTTCGGCTCGAGCACGCGCTCGGCGGGGCGCTGCCGCCGCGCGCGGCAGATCGAGCGCGCGCGCTGACCGTCGCGCCCTGGGACGCGGGGGGCGTCTGGGGGGGCCCGTGGAGCGCCGGGCCGCCGACGCGCGAGCAGCTGCGCGCCGCCGTGGACGACGTCGCAGACCCGCTAGAGGGGCTCGCCGTCAGGAGCGCCGTGCCTGTTTGGATGGCCGCTCGGTTCCAGCGCGCCTACGGCGAAGCGGCCGGCGCGGTGCT